>DAOWMW010000009.1 GCA_030642865.1 Desulfobacteraceae bacterium | reverse complement strand
TTCTTGTGCCCGTCTTCTGTGTTGCATCAATGGCCAAAATTGCGTAGGGGCATCCCTTGTGGATGCCCAAAATGCTCCGAGTATGCAACCTTTGATGCGCCTTAAAGGCGACCAGAAGCCCGGCGCAATTACGGGTAATTTATTTCATCCCCAATCCCAAGGAAAAAAACTTATGAGACCCGCCATTTCCCTGCGCCATAGAATTTTTCTGCTTATAGCAGCCCTTGCCACTATAAATATTTTAGGTTCCACGGTAACAATATGGTATAGTTGGAGAACTCAAAAGCTTTATACCTCCATGGTCGATCGTGATGTAAATGCTTTGATGTCCACGCAACACCTTGAAAATGCTCTGGTTTTACAAAAAGGGATCACAACCTATTTTTTTCTAACAAATGCGTCCAAATGGTTGGATCAGCTTGATGAATATAATCAAAAATTTCTTTTTTGGCTTAAAAAGGCACGCACATATACTGACAATGATAAAGCCCGTTTTATTTTAAATAATATTGAATCAAACTATCTAATTTATATTTTTGAACGGGACAAAGTGATAGATATGTATAAAAAGAGGGAAAAAGAAAAGGGGGCAAGGGAACACTGGAAGGTGAGAAAACAGTTTGTTTCAATTACTGATCTTTGTGACGAGTTTAAGGCTATTCAAAAAAAAAGTATAATGGCAACCCGCAATAATTATAAAAAATCGGCGCAAATAGTTACCATGACTGCCTGGTGCGCTGTCCCGGCTGTTATTATACTTACATTTTTTTTATCCTTTATTCTTTATAAACAGATACTGGAACCGATCAGAAAACTGGCTTTAAAATTTGATATGAAAAAAAATTCATTTCCTGTGTCAGACGAAATAAAGATTTTTTCAAAACAGGTTAATGCCCTCGTAGAAAAGATAAAAGAGACCACAGCCAAGCTTGAAGAAAGCAGGGAAAGTTTGATACAGTCTGAAAAACTGGCACAAGCCGGAAAACTGGCAGCGGGCATGGCCCATAGTGTCAGGAACCCGCTAACCTCTGTGAAGATGCGTCTTTTTACCCTTGAAAGAAGCTTAAATTTAAATCAAACGCAAATGGACGATCTGGATGTAATATCGGAAGAAATTAGATATATTGACACTATTTTAAGAAATTTTATTGAATTTGCACGACCGCCGAAAATGCAGTTTAATATGATAAATCCTTCAGAGATTGTTGATATGGCACTGGAGCTTTTAAAACACAGGCTTGAATCTTACAAAACGGATGTGAGGGTTAAAGTGGACAGAGAGCTTCCGGCTATTTCGGCAGACGCTGAACAGTTAAAAGAAGTTATGGTAAATATATTATTAAATGCATGCGAGGCAATGGGAGAAGATGGTGAAATTTTAATTGAAGAAAAAATTGTGTTTTTGGATTCTTCGGAGGATTCATTGGAAAAAGCTGTTCAAATAAGCATAGGTGACAATGGGCCTGGAATTTCCATGTCTATGCAAAAAAAAATTTTTCGGCCATTTTTCAGCTCCAAGGAAGAGGGATCCGGGTTAGGACTCAGTATCGCAAAACGGATTATAGATGAACACGGAGGTGAAATCATAGTCAAATCCAAAGAGAATAAGGGGACAACATTTATTATTCAACTCCCCTGTTGAAAAAATTTTAAGGGATAAAATAAATGGCAAAAATTTTAATCGTAGATGATGACCCTCAACTGCGCAAGAGCTTTCAAAAAATTCTTGTGGAAGAAGGCTACACCCTGCAGACAGCTTCCACTGGTGAGGCCGGAATCTGCTCTATGGAGCAAAATTCTCCTGATCTTGTTATTATGGATGTACGCATGCCCGGCATAAACGGCCTTGAAGCATTTAAGGCTATGCATAAACTTGATTCAAAACTGCCTGTAATAATAATGACGGCATTTGGTACAACTGATACTGCCATTGAAGCAATAAAAGCAGGTGCTTTTGATTATATATTGAAGCCTTTTGACATTCCGGAAATACTCAACCTCATCGAAAAAGCACTTCAGGCCGGAAGTTTCATGCATTCAAAGGTTCAGATCAATGCTTCTCCTGAAAACACTTCAACCGATGCGCTTGTTGGCAAAAGCCAGCCAATGCAGGAAATATATAAATCCATAGGCCGTGTGGCGCCCACGGATGCAACAGTTTTAATACGTGGTGAATCAGGTACAGGCAAAGAGCTTGTTGCAAAAGCCATTTACAATCACAGCTTAAGGAGTGATAAATCTTTTCTTGTTATTAATTGTGTTGCCATACCGGAAACGCTCCTTGAAAGCGAGCTTTTTGGCTATGAAAAAGGCGCATTTTCAGGAGCTGCAAACCGCAGAATTGGAAAAATTGAGCGTGCTAATAAAGGCACAATATTTCTTGATGAAATAGGAGATATGCCTTTTAGTATTCAGGCGAAAATCCTGCGTCTTTTGCAGGAAAAAAGTATTGAACGTTTAGGTGGGCATAACCCTGTTACGGTTGATGTAAGAATAATCGCTGCAACAAATCGAGATCTGGAAAAAGCGGTTGCCTGTGGAAAATTCAGAGAAGATCTTTATTACAGGCTCAATGTTGTTAGTCTCAGGCTTCCTAAATTAAATGAGAAAAAAGATGATCTGCCTGTTTTAACAGAATATTTTATGGAAAAATTTTCCAGGAAGATGAATATTCCTTATCCTGGCATTACTGATAATGCAAGAGATGCTTTGTTCGAATATCCCTGGCCAGGCAATGTCAGAGAACTCGCAAATACCATACAAAAAGCCCTTATATTCAGTCAGGGCTGCCCTTTGGAAAAAAAAGACATTATCCATGCCACCCAGGAAAAAAATGATAAAACGGCTGGTAAAGAGGGAATCGATGATGAACATTTTGACAAACTTTTTCAAGAGTGGGTTAAAAAAAAAATTACCCTTTCTTCCTGCGATAATCTTTTTGATTCAATAATGGACTCTCTGGCAGGGGTCATAACGCGAGAGGCCCTTAATTTTACCAGCGGGAATCGTTCCCAGGCCGCTAAACTGCTGGGTATATCCCGTCCCACCCTTATTTCAAAAATTGATAAATATAAAGTTAAAATAAAAACTTCTGCTTATTAGGGGTTAGCCTTTAGCAGTTAGCTGTTAGCCAAAATGATCACAGGGTGTGTTTTCACCCACTGGGTGTTATTTCCTGCTGAGGTAATACCCCGGTTTTTCAAAGCAGGGGCGGATTCCATATCCGCCCTGTCCATATCCATATCCCCATGGCAGAAATGGATTCTGCCCCTGCTAACCGCACAGATCGAATTATTTTGGTTTAAATGCTAAATATGTAATTTGCGTATTGTTTTTTTCTCTGTGCAGAAAATGTACAGATACCGGCATGCCCACCTTAATGGTTTCTGGCTTGCCAGTATCAACCCCTTCAATGCGTGCATCTACCCGTGTTCCTTCTTCCAGTTCCACAACTCCCACACAATAAGGATTTTTTCTGTCGAACCCCTCTTCAACCATAAAAGGGGGGCCCACTGATATGCAGGTAAAGGCTGCAAGCTTTCCATCCCCTTTCATCTCGACCAGCTCCATGTCGGTGCCGTAACATTTTATACAAATGGGACGGGGAGGAGCATAAAGTTCCCCGCATTTTTTGCATCGGGAGCCCATTAATTTGTCTTCGTTGAGATACTTCTCATAAGAGATATCACTGATATTTTCTGTTTCCATTTATTTATTTCCTTTCAAGAATGGTAAAAGTACAAGTGCCCCCTGTGCCTCCCAGATTATGGGCTGCCCCTATCCTCAAATTATTTTTTTTAACCTGCCTTTCCCCTGCTTCATTTCTTAATTGTTTCCAGACTTCGAAGAGCTGGGATGTTCCTGTTGCGCCAACCGGGTGTCCTTTGGATTTAAGCCCCCCGGAAGTATTTATGGGCATGGGGCCGTTTAATGCTGTAAGTCCTTCTTCAGCAACTTTGAATCCTTCTCCTGGCTTGAAAAATCCCAAATCTTCAGTATGTATGATCTCTGCTATGGAAAAACAGTCATGAACCTCTGAAAACTGAATATCTTCAGGTTTGAATCCTGACATATTATAAGCTTCTTCTGCTGCATTTTTTGTTGCTTCAAAGGAAGTCAAAGAAGGTGCGGCATGGAATCCTCTACCGCTCCCCTGGCCTATTCCTGCAACAGAAAGGGGCTTGTCAGTAAAATTTTTTGCCAAATCCTCTGCAACCAGAAGCATACAGCTTGCCCCGTCACTAATGGGACAGCAGTCATAAAGATGCATTGGCCAGGCTATGGAGGGATTAGCACCTGGATCACTGAGAAAATCGATCTCATTTTTCCATTCAGGAACAGGCCTCCCTTTTTTTTTAAGGCTTTCAATTTTTGCGTGCATCAATTCCAAAACTGTGAAAGGGATTTGTGATTTGGGGTTAAAGGGGGCATTTTTATGACTTTTTATGGTAATATTCATAAGGTCTCGATGTGAAGCGCCATATTTTGCAAAATATGCGGTTGCTATTACGCCAAAAACGCCGGGAAAGGTAAAACCCACTTTTCCTTCATAGGGGACAGTGGCCAGGGCCAGGCCTTCTGCTACTTCTGTTGATGATGATTTTGACATCTCTTCAACGCCGCCCACAAGAACCATATCGTAAAAGCCTGATGCAATGGCAAAGACCCCTTCCCTAAACGCCAAAGCACTTGATGCACATGCTCCTTCGGTTCTAGTGGCAGGCTTTGGTGCAAGGCCTATTAAATCTGATATCATTGCACCCCAATGGGCCTGGCGAACAAAAAAATCGTTTGAAAAATTTCCAAGATATAGCGCCTCAATTTCGTTGGGGTCAACCCCTTTATCCACTGACGCTATTGTTTCGTTGAATGCTTCTGCAAATAGATCCTTAGAGTCTTTATCTCTGAACATGCCGAATTTCGACATGCCTGCTCCTATTACAGCAACACCTCTACCTAATTTTTTTCTTTTTTTTAACATTTTTCCTCCTGAAAAATAAAAAACTATTCTGTAGATTGTCACATAATTAATTTCACTCCGTTATTGGTCATTGGAGAAGTATAGACCTTAAGGACTCGATCAAAAATAACTTAGCATTTTAAGCGCCGATGCATCCCGCCTGACTGCGTTACAAAAGTGCAGGAATATCCTGATATTACTGTACTTTCGCGCCTTGTCAGGCGGGCGCCTCAACACTTAAAATTGCCAATTTATTTTTGAGCGAACCCTTAGTAAAATAAAACAGGATAAAAAAAACCCTATTTCATCTCTTTTACTTTATCTGCAAACTCGGGAATGAACTCAAGAATGTCTGCAACAATCCCAACATCAGCCACCTGAAAAATAGGAGCTTTGGAATTTTTATTAATTGCCACCATAAAGGGAGACCCCTTGATTCCGCCAAGATGCTGAAAAGAACCGCTGATACCACATGCAATATAGACTTTTGGTTTTACTGTCTGACCAGAAGTCCCAACCTGACGTGATTTCTCAAGCCATTTGGAATCAACAATGGGTCTTGAGCATGAAACATCAGCCCCCAGAACTTCTGCAAGATCATGGGCTATTTCTATATTATCTTCATCTTCTATACCACGGCCTACGGAAACAAGAACGTCAGATTTGGTAATGTCAACATCACCAACTTCTGCAACCACAGTTTCAAGATAACTTCGTTTTACAGTTATGCCCTGGGCTTCTGATGATTTGTCCACTACAGTACCAGATGCAGCTTTACTTTCGTCTGGAGCAAATGCACCTGGACGAATATTAATTACTCCCCCGGATGAAATATCACATGATACATGGGTACTTACCTGCCCGCTGTATTCCTGACGAACAAGCTTAAGAGTTGAACCATCCAAACCTTCAAATTCAACAACATCAGCAACAAAAGCAGCATCAAGTTTAATTGAAAGACCCGGTGCCAGGTCCATTCCAAAAGTAGTATGGGGGACGAGGAGTATTGCATCTGATGGGAGCATTTTAAGCAGCAAAGCCCTGATTATTTCTGCATTGGGGTAAGCCAGATTTTCGTTATCGATCTTTAAAACTTCATTGTATGATGCGGCCACTTCAGTGCAAACAGCATCCAGGTCACTCCCGGAGCCCGTCACAATAGCTGTAACCTGTGCATCGGCCTGTATTTTTTTAGCCGCTGCTATGAGCTCCAATGCAGTGTCATCGGCAACTCCGTCTTTATGTATTATATATGCAAAAACCTGGGTCATTATTTGATACCTCCCTTGGCTTTTAAGAGTTCAACAAGTTTTTCAACTATCTCTTCTGTACTTCCTTCGAGCATTTCAGCCCCTTCCCCAAGGTCAGGTACAAAATAATCTAATACTTTTACCCTGGAACCAGCGCCACCAACTGTATCAGGAGAAATTCCAAGGTCAGAGGCATTATGAACAGGTATTTCAACAGATGCAACTTTTCTTATACCACGAATACCAACATAGCGGGGCTCGTTTATACCGGTTTGAATGGAGAGGACACATGGAAGTTCAATATCATTCATTTCCACATTCCCACCTTCAACTTCACGACCAACCTTCAACTTTTTATCATCAACAACTTCTACCTTATTGACCAGTGATGCGTATGGTAAATCAAGCATCGCGGCCAGCATCCCGCCAACCTGACCGGCACCAGCATCTGCCTGTGCTCCGGCCATAATAAGATCATATTTACCTTTTTCAACTTCAGCCTTTAAAATGCTGGCAAGCCCTTTTCCGTCGGAACCATTAAATGCGTCATCTGAAAGGAGAATCCCCTTATCCGCACCCATGGCCATCTCTCTTCTTAAAACTTCTTCCGAATCATCATCTCCCACTGAAATAACAGTAACGGTTCCACCAACATTGTCACGAATTTGAATCGCTTCTTCCACTGCGTAATTGTCCCATTCGTTCACCGAATAGACAAGATCGTCCCTGGAGATATCGGAGCCGTCATTATTGACCTCAATCTCATTTTCAGCTGTATCAGGAACTCTCTTGACACATACTAAAATTTCCATATTAATCCTCCTCAAAAAAATTTACTCAAATCTTATTCAAAACCAGTAATGTCCGGTTAGAATTTTGCATGGGGAAGTTTAATTGTTTTTGCAGCGTATTGAATAAATTTCCCGAAACAGCGGGAAAAACAATTAAACTTCCACATATTTTGTTTCTTACAATTTCCTGACCGGACAAAAGTGGTTCAAAACAGAAATTAAAAAAAGATAGCACAAGCTGCTGTTTTTTTACAAATCAGTCTGTTAAACTTACTATTAAACCTAAAATCAGGCAATAATGTGTTGTTCTATCAGTTCCACAAGATCAATGGCCTCCATCTGACCTTCCATACCAGCAACCTTGATGGCATCCTCGATATTTACAAGGCAAAAAGGACAGGCTGTAACAATAACATTGGCACCTGCTTCTTTAGCCATCTGAACCCTTAAAACGCCCATTCTCATCTCTTCTTCAGGTTCATAGAAAAGCATTAACCCACCGCCGCCGCAGCAAAATGAACGATCCCGGGATTTCAGCATTTCCACTATATTGATTCCGGCAATTGCAGCCATAGCCTGTCGGGGATCTTCATACAAGTCATTATGACGCCCCAGATAACATGGATCATGATAAGTATAAACCTTATCCATATCCTGTACATTGCTTAATCTGAGCTCCCCTGATTTTATTTTTTTCACTATGGTCTGGCTGATATGTTCCACAGGGGGCAATCCTGAATATTCATTTTTCAAAGCATTATATGCATGGGGATCCGAGGTTATTATTCTGGTTACCCCTGAGTTTAATATAGCCTCAGTATTCTGATCCCTTAGATCCTGAAAAAGCATTTCTTCGCCGAATCTTCTTACCTCATTTCCGCTGTCCTTTTCAGCCTTGCCCAATACTCCAAAATCTACCCCTGCATGGGTCAGCACTCTTGAAACAGATCTGGCAATATCCTGCATCCTGTCATCAAAGGAAGTGATACTGTCGACAAAATAAAGGTTCTCTGCTGTTTCATTTTTTTCAAAAAGTTTCACGCTACAGCCTGCTGCAAATTCTTTATCCTTTGACCAGTCAGCACGTTTTTTCTCCATTTTGCCCCATGGATTCCCCCTTTTTTCAAGAGCAGAAAGGGGCTTTTGGAGTGATTGAGGAACCATACCCTCATCGACCATGCCGCGTCTTAAATCAACGATTTTATCAATATACTCAATGCCCAGGGGACATTCCTGCTCACATGCACCGCAGGTTGTGCATGACCATATTTCATCCTCTTCGTATATATCACCGATCAATGATTCACTTTTTAGAAATTTTCCCCGCAATGGATAATTATTAAATATTTTATCCCGGGCTTTTATTGATATAAATCTTGGAGAAAGGGGCCGTTTAACAGCATTTGCAGGGCATTGGTCCGAGCATCTGCCGCAGTCAGCGCATGAATAAAAATCAAGAATATGTTTCCACGTAAAATCTTCAAGTTTTTTAACACCAAAAGATTCAAGCTCATCTAATTTTTCATCAGAAATACCATACATTACAGGTTTGATATTTCCTTTTCTTATCCTCATAAAAAAAACGTTGAAGAATGAGGTAATTACATGGAAATGCTTTCCCAGTGGCAAAAAACAAAGAAAAAAGAAAAATACGATATCATGAACATAGTATGAAATTATATGTAAGGGCTGCAGCAGTTCAGTGGATGAACCATGGAGCAGCAGGGTAAATAACCATACAAGTGTTAAAGGAGGGATGAATCCTCCATGTTCCCCTGCTGCAAATTCCGAAGCCTCAAAAAGACTTTCAGAAACCATGAGGGTCATGATAATACCTAAAACAAATACAGCTTCTTTTGTATGATCGTGACCATATTTTTCAGGAACAGCATATCTTGCAGGTTTAAAATAACCTCTTCGTACTGCAGCAATGGCGCACGCCACAAAAACTGCTGTTGCAGCATAATCTTTTAATAAGTTATAAATAACCCCCAGTATACCTGAAAAACCAGGAAGAACAAAATCACTGGAAAGACCAATAACCACAAGTGACGTTGATCTGAGTGACAAGATCAGAAAGCCGGCAAATATGATCATATGCAAAACCCCAGCAAGCATATACCTTGGCTGACGGTACTGGATAAGCCATATTTTCAGCAAATTAAAAATTCGTTGCGGAATATTATCAAAACGATTATCAGGGGCTGCTTTAACTAAAGGAGCCAGACGTTTTGCAATAATAAATGTAAACAGAGCAACTCCGGCAACAGGGATCAAGAATGAAAATAGTATTGTAGGAAAAAATCCCAGGAGGAAATATTGCGATGGTGGTATTAATGGTGTCATGCTCGAACTTCCTATTCTGTTGACAAATAATTGACAAAGGTTAATAAAGATGGCTTCGTAACAATCGACTCTTTTTCATGTTTTATGCAGGCTTTAAGTAATGATTTTGAGTGCATTATCACATCGAAAATATATTAAAAACTCATAGCCTGAACCGATTGAATTCATTCCAAAAATGTTCAAAAGTAAGATACCTTGCAGAATAACAACTATGCGGATATCCACCGCCAACTATACGGATATCCATCGCATTTATTATCAAAAAAAATAAAACTTTGTCAAGAAATTTGCAAAAAAAAGGAAGATATCAGGTGGAACTGGAAAGGAATTTTAACGAAATTGTCTACCAAATAAAAAGATAAAAAAAAGTAATAGACCCCCATGGTTTAAAAAAAACAGCAGCCCAGGGTGCAAGAGTAGTGTCTGGTCAGAAAATTACAAAAAAGAAAATGCGGGGAATTTAATTACTTTTTTCCTGCTTCGAATCAATTTCTAACCGTACACTACTACTAATAAAAAGATAAGAAAAACGTGGGGGAATCTTTATTTTTTCTGTTCCAAATCCATTGAATAATTAAAAAGTTCAGGATTAAAAAAATTCAGCCCCACTTCTATGGCTTTATCATTTTCAACAATATAAAGACATTCCAGTTCTAAAACAGGATCATCTTTTTTTAGTCCGAGAAATCTTGTAACCCGGTCGCTGGCCTTGACCGCTTTAATTCTCTGTGAAACCCGCTGTAACTGTAATCCACTTTTTTTTATAAGGTGTGATAAAACAGGCTCATCTTTAATACCATCCGAACCCATGTACTGAATAAGATCCGAATGTACACTGGTGACAAAATAACAAAAGGGATATTCATTTTTATACCTTACACCACGTACGCAAAATATTTTTTCCCCAGGCTCCAGCCCCATAAGTAATGCAGCCCGCATGGATGGGTTGACAACCCCCTTATGATGAATTTTCTTTGCAAGATATGCAAACTTAAAGGTTTCCGCAAGGCTATTTACGGTACTAAAGTAATGCATTACCTTATCATGGGGTTTATTAGCAGCAATATAAGTGCCTTTCCCCGGTATTCTAAAAATAAGCCCTTCATTTTTTAATGCTGCGAAGGCCTGCCTGACTGTTGTACGGCTTACGCTGTACTCTTTGCAGAGTTCATTTTCAGTGGGCAGCGGTACATCAAGGGGAAGGACCCCTGATAGAATTTTCTTTCTTAGCAACTGTTGCAACTGATAATAAAGTGGGATCTGATCTCTTTTTAAACGCATTGATTATTTCCTGAAGGGTTTGATTTATTAGGATTGGGGATGAAATAAATTACCGATCCTTAGTTACTATTATTGTAACTACTCAGCTACGCTGATTCAGTGTATTGCAACAGATATTGGCTGAATAGTTACCTATAATTTATAGGTTATTATATTATATTATTTTGCATTAAAAGTCTAATTTTAAATATAATAATTTTCTCTTATTTGTGTCAAGACATTTATCTATTGTTTTTTAATTAAACCCAATACCTTTTGAACAATATTCCCGGATGTAATTCCATATTTTTCCAGCACATCACCCCCTGGGGCTGAAGTGCCAAATTGAGAAATCCCTATCATGGAGCCGCCGGCACCGGCATAACGTTCCCATCCCATGGTAATACCAGCTTCTATGGTTATCCGTGCCTGTACATCCGGCGGCAGGATTCTGTTTCTGTAGCTTACCGATTTTTTTTCAAACATCTCCCAGCTTGGCATACTTACAACTCGTACTGAAACACCTTTTTTACCGAGCTCCTTTTTAGCATTAAGGGCAATATGTACTTCAGAACCTGTGGCTATAAGTATGGCATCGGGTTTACCATCTGAATCTGACAAAATATATGCACCATTTGAAAAAATACCTATGGAATCACTCTTTTTCAAAACAGGTAATTTTTGGCGGCTTAAAATTAATGCAATGGGGCTCGAGTTATTTTTCATAGCCTGGGTCCAGGCATCTGCAGTTTCACCAGCATCTGCAGGTCTCATAACAGTCAGGCCGGGAATAGCACGAAGTGCTGCAATCTGCTCAACAGGCTGATGAGTCGGCCCGTCTTCCCCCACGGCTACACTGTCATGAGTAAATATATAAATTAAAGGAAGTTGCATAAGGGCTGCAACGCGTATGGAAGGACGCATATAATCGGAAAAAACAAGAAAAGTTCCGCCATAGGGACGAACTCCATTATGAAGAAACATGCCTGACATTATTGCTCCCATGGCATGCTCCCTTACTCCGAAGCGAATATTACGGCCAATATATGAATTCTTTTGAAACTCACCAAAGGAATCAAGATATGTTTTATTGGAGGGTGCCAGATCCGCAGAACCTCCAATTAAAGTGGG
This sequence comes from Desulfobacteraceae bacterium, assembly GCA_030642865.1. GTDB lineage: Bacteria > Desulfobacterota > Desulfobacteria > Desulfobacterales > BuS5 > DAOWMW01. The sequence goes on along the minus strand of DAOWMW010000009.1, from coordinate 2,030 downwards.
GATTTTTTCGGCAATGGCATTTAAAACCCTGCCAGAGGCCCCCCTGGTTGCAAGGAGCCCATCCGTATCTGTAAATTTGGGGATTACATCTTCCCACCCCCTTGGGAGAAAACCGCTCACAGCATCGATCCATTCTTTTGATAATTCAGGAAATTTTTTTGTATAATCGAGATGTAACTCCTTCCATTTTGCTTCTGATTCTTCCCCTGTAGTAATACAACCCGAAAAATTTTCATAAACCTCTTCAGGAACATAAAAAGACTGATTTTCAGGCCAGCCAAGATTTTTTTTGGTCAGCCTGATCTCTTCATCACCCAGGGGGGCTCCATGGGCATCGGATGAATCCTGCTTATTTGGACTCCCAAAAGCAATATGTGTACGGAGCATAATAAGAGACGGCTTTTCCTGTTCAGCTTTTGCGGCAACAAGAGCGTCATATATTGCGTCAGTATCATTACCGTCATCAACGGGTATAACCTGCCACCCATAGCTCTTAAAGCGGGCTGAAACATCCTCTGTAAAGGTTATGCCTGTCCCGCCTTCTATTGAAATTCTATTATCATCGTAAATGGATATCAGCCTGGAAAGACCAAGATGCCCGGCAAGGGAAGCAGCTTCAGAAACAATACCTTCCATCATGTCTCCGTCACCACAAACAGCATATGTATGGTGATCAACAATATCAAATCCGGGTCTGTTAAAACGTGCTGCAAGATGACGTTCTGCCATGGCCATCCCCACGGCATTCGCAAAACCTTGTCCAAGGGGACCTGTTGTTGTCTCGACTCCAGGGGTATGAGGGTATTCCGGATGTCCTGGAGTTTTACTCCCCATTTGACGAAAATTTTTTATATCATCCATGGTCAAACCATAGCCGGAAAGAAAAAGAAGGCTGTATAAAAGCATGGATGCATGACCCCCTGAAAGGACAAAACGGTCTCTGTCAAGCCAGTCAGGATTCTCAGGATTATGTTTCATGATTTTTGTCCACAACACATATCCTGCCGGAGCGAGCCCCATGGGAGCTCCTGGGTGGCCTGAATTAGCCTTTTGGACGGCATCCATCGACAGGGTGCGAATGGTATTTATACTAAGATTATCAATATTTTTTATGGAACTGTTATCATTCATCTATGAACTCTCCTGAGATATTATCGAATATAAGGACCGTAAATTTATAAATTACCCGGAATTACTTGTTCTTGTGCCCGTTTTCCGTGTTGCATTAATGGCCAAAATTGCGTAGGGGCGCCCCTTGTGGGTGCCCAAAATGCTGATTACAATCCTCTCATCCATTCGGGCTTTAATTCAACTTCTCCGGCAAGTGCATTGTCGATAAGTTTTATTGTTTCTTCTTTATCCCTGGGAAATACAGCCCGTATTGGCAGGTAATTTGACGCATGGTTAGCATGGAAAAGCCCCCGGGACAGGTTAGTCGCTTCAATCATGATTCTTAATTCTTTAAGCATCTCCTCCGGCTGTAAAAGAACAAAATCTCCTGATTTATACTGTTCATACAACTTGGCTCCCGGGTAAATCATGAGGCTTAAAGCTCCAACATATTCAGGATCTATTTCACTGAGTACTCTTCCTGTCTCCTTTGCATGGATCATTGACCTTGCAGCCTGGGCTATGCCCAGAAGTACTGTTATGGAAAGTTTAACTCCCGCAGCCCTGATTTTTTTTCCCATGGTAATCATGGTTTCGGATGTGGCCCCCTTTTTAATATTTTTCAGGGTAACATCATCCCCGGTCTCAAGACCCATATAAGCTATTCCCAGGCCCTGGGCTTTAAGTTCCTTGAGTTCTTCCAGGGTTTTTAATTTAATCCCTTTGGAATTTGCATAGGTCCCCACCCGTGTAACCCAGGGGAGCTGCTTTTTTATTTCTTTTAATATTTTGAGAAGTCTGCGCTGGGGTATAATCAAAGCATCCCCGTCACATAAAAAAAGTCTCCGCTGACGTTTGCAGTACTTTGCAGCAAAGGCAATATCCTCCATGATAATATCATCCGCCTTAATCCTGAATCG
>DAOWMW010000233.1 GCA_030642865.1 Desulfobacteraceae bacterium | reverse complement strand
TCGACCTCCGGCAAAAATTCAGTTCCAACCAGAGGTATCAGGAACATGCTCACAACAAATACACCCCCCAGGATAGCCAGGGTTCCCTTTCGATTATTAAGGGTATATTTAAGAATGAGTGTGTATCCTGTTTCTATTTTATCAAACTGTTTTTCGCTCCACAAAAAAAGGGGATTCATTTTTTTCTTTTCTTTGGAACGAATCAACTTTGAACAGGCCATGGGGGTCAGGGTAAGAGAAATAAATAAAGATGCAAGAATGGTAACAAGAATAAGAAAGGCCAGCTGGCCAAAAATTATTCCTGCAATCCCTTTAATAAAAAGAAGCGGGGTAAAAACAGCCACTATTGTAAGGGTGGAGGCCGCAACAGCCGTACCCACCTCGGATGCACCAGATATGGCCGCTTCGGGAGGTGATTTTCCTTCATCAATATGTCTTATTATATTTTCAATAACAACAATTGCATCATCAACCACCATACCGATTGCAATGGAAAGACTCATAAGAGATATAACATTGATTGTATAACCCATGAAAAAAAGGGCTATTATGGCAGCAATGATTGAAAAAGGAATCGCAAGGGTAACAATAAAACTGGTCCTAAAACGGCGGAGAAAAATAAAGCAGATAATAACCACAAGGACAGCTCCTGCCCCTGCAGATTCGGCAAGATTTTTAATCATTACATAAATATGATCGGACGTATCAACAACTATATCCATCTGGATGTCAGAAGGAAGATTCGGCTTTAACCTGGCAAGTTCTTTTTTTACGGCATTTATAATATTAACCGTATTTTCCCCTGATTGCTTCTGGATAAAAACAACCATCCCTGGATCATTTCTACCCCAGCTCCACTGGGATTTTTCTTCATGGGAGTCGATAATTTTGGCAACATCTTTAAGCCGGACCAGAGAATTCCCCTGTTTTGCTATTACAGTATTTGCTATTTCCGCGGAATTTTTGTAACGGCCTGTTACCCGAAGCTGTAATTCGGATTGGTTAATCTTTATTGTACCTGCGGGAAGATCCAGATTCTCGGCCATGAGTGTCTGCTGAATCTGGTAAATGGATAGATGGTAAGCTTCCAGGGCTTGCCTGTCAAAGGAGACGTTTATTTGTCTTTCCACGGCCCCTTCATAAAAAATTGCCCCCACACCGTGGAGCCGCTTTAAAGGGTCTGCAATCTGTTTATCAACAATTCTGAAAAGATCAGATTTGCTTTCAGTTGCAGTGACTGTCATCACAAGAACCGGAGCTATGGAGCTGCTGAATTTAAAAACAACAGGTTCATCAGCTCCATCGCTTATGTCGACTTTGGCAAAATCTATTTTTTCCCTGATATCGTTAACAGCCACATCCAGATCCGAGCCCCAGTTAAAAATACATGTCACAATTGATAAATTATCCTTTGATACAGACTCAAGCCGGTCAAGATTAGGTGTTGTGGATAACTGGTCCTCCATATACTTGGTTACTTCTGATTCCACATCAGAAGCTGACGCTCCAGGGTAGGGTGTTATTACGCTGATGGCCGGAGGATCTATCTCAGGAAGAAGATCCAGATTTAATTTAAAAAAAGAAATTATACCGATGAGTATGACAGCGGAAAAGAGCATTAATGTAGATACAGGCCGGTTAACGGCAATTTCGGGAAGCTTCATTATTATCCTTCCTTTAATGTTTTAACTGCTTTATTGGAAACTTTAACATTAACACCGGAACGGAGCTTCCCCGCGCCATTGGTAATTACGAGTTCACCCCTGGCCAGGCCGTCAATTACCTCAGCAAAACCATCGGTCATGGTTCCGATTTTAACCTCTTTCTTAAGCGCCTTATTGTTTTTAACGGCAAAAACATAGTATGTCCCGCTTCCCGGCAACTTTTGCAGAGCAGCCCTGGGAATAGCAAGAGCTTCTTTCTGGTCCAGCAAAAAATTAACCTTGACAAACATTCCATCGACCAGTTTCCCTGTTTGATTGGAAGTTTCAATTCTTACCTTAAAAGTACGGATACCCGGATCCACCATTGGATTAATAACTGTAACCTCACTGTTGAATTCCATTCCTGGAAATGCAGCGACCATCATAACCGCTGTTGTTTTAAATCCAATTCGCCCAAAATCCTTTTCAGGAAGCTCAATGTCAGCCTTTACCATGGCCTGATCAAGAATCCTGAGAACCTGAACCCCCGGGGCAACTGCCTGCCCTATTTCAGCAGTTCTTTGCACAACAACACCATCTATGGAACTGTGTATCTCTGTATATTTCAAATATTCCCTTGCGGTTTCAAGGGCTGCCTTTGCCTGGTTGTGTTTTCCCTTTGCGAATAGAAGGGCCTCCCGTGCAGTAGTGTATCCAGTCTCTGCAGCGTCAAAACGATTTTGGGGGATTACATTTTCAGCCAAAAGATTTTTTGCCCGGTTATATTCTTTTTTGGCCTGACCAAGTTGTGACTTAACCTGGGCAACACTGGCAAATGCGGCTGAAAAAGCAGATTCAGCCTGTTTCACAGCAAGCCTGAATGTTGTTTTGTCCAGTTTGATAACAGGCTGGCCAGCCTTTACTTTTTCCCCTATATCTACTAAAACAGCATCAATATTACCAGCTACCTTGGGAGACAAAAGATTTTCCTGGCGGGCCATTAATGTGCCCACAGCACTGATTTTATCCTGAAACAATTCCATGGAGGCAGGAACAGCATTCACCGGAATAACCTGATCAAGAGACTGAAACGCCTGGCGGTCTTTTCCTTTTTCCCTGACTTTTGTAACAATAAAAACAGCACAGATTACCAATACTAAAATGGATAAAACATAAAATATTCGTTTCATTTTATCTGTTCCTTTTTCCAAAAGAATTTTTGTAACTATTCAGCTATACATTATCAGATAATCAGGATTGGAGATGAAATAAATTCACGATCCTTACCCTTAATCCCTTCATTTTTTCAGGTTACTCTTCTCCCTTATGCCTGTAGCTCTTTCACGGGCAGCCAGGGCCGTATTATATTCGAAAAGAGCCTGGGCGTAATTTGCATCTGTTTTGCTCAGTGCGGTACGTGCGTCTAATACCTCCGTATTCGTTCCTACTCCGGCTTTATAGCGGGCAGTTTCCAGACGGTACGCCTCTTTAGAAGTTTTTAAAGCTGCTTCGGCTGCTGTTATATTTTTTTCAGCTTTTCCAATGTTAAGAAATGC
>DAOWMW010000060.1 GCA_030642865.1 Desulfobacteraceae bacterium | reverse complement strand
TCAAAAATAAATTGGCAATTTTAAGTGTTGAGGCGCCTGCCTGACAAGGCGCGAAAGCGTAGGAATATCAAGATATTTATACGTTTTCGTAACGCAGTCAGGCAGGATGGATCGACGCTTAAAATGTTAAGTTCTTTTTGAACGAGCCCTAAACAGGAAAAGGGACATTCATCAAGCCTGCGGTTTCATCAAGACCTTCCATGATATTCATATTCTGCACAGCCTGACCTGCTGCCCCCTTAACAAGGTTATCTATTGCTGATGTTATTATCAGGCGATTATTTTTCTGATCGAGTTTATACCCAATATCGCAATAATTCGTCCCTCTGACATGAACTGTGTCCGGCCGGCCTTCTTCTCTGCATATACGGATAAAAGGACGGTCTTTATAAAACAAGGCGGCTTTGGCATATACATCCTCAATATCTATTCCCTTATCAGGATTTGCATATATAGTGGTATACATACCCCTGGTCATGGGGACAAGGTGGGGGACGAAAGTTATGCTGACTGGTCTGCCTGCCGCCGCACCCAGCACCTCATTCATCTCCGGATTATGACGGTGAACTCCAATTTTATAAGCCTTGAATGATTCATTTGCCTCGCAGAAATGTACGGTTAATGAAGGGGATCTCCCTGCCCCGCTCACACCAGATTTAGAATCGGCAATTATTGACCCACTATCTATCATATTATTTTTCAGTAAAGGCACAAGGGGCAAAAGAACACTTGTGGGATAACATCCTGGATTACCTATAAGAGATGCTTTTCGTATATTATCATGGTAAACTTCGCTTAATCCATAAACAGCTCCCTGCAGCAAATCTTTTGCAGTATGAGGCTGGTAATAAGACTCATAGAGCAAAGGATCATCAAATCTGAAATCTGCGGAAAGATCAATCACTTTTTTATTGCGCTTTATAAGCTCGGGGACTATTTCCATGGGAAGTTTATGGGGAAGAGCTAAAAAAATAATATCTGCTTTAGCACAAATATCTTCAATGGATAACTCTTCACAAACCAGATCAACGGACCCGTCCATGGATGGAAAAATTTTGTCAAACCTTACGCCAACATATTGGCGGGAAGTTAAAACCCGTATCTCAACTTCAGGATGGCCGGATAATAGCCTCACAAGTTCTGCTCCGGCATATCCTGTTGCTCCTATTACTCCAACATCAATCATACAACCTCCTGCTCCCTGCTGCATATTTGTAAAACAAGCCTTTCCAGTATTAATTTATGATCCATACCTGTGGATTTCATCATTTCATCGGCTTCACTCAGGGATTCAAAGGCTTTAAAAAGCTCATACTTTTTGAACCTGTCAGATTTCTGAAACATTTTATAGACAGGAAAAGAATTTTTAGGGGTCTTTGCAATCATAAGATCCGAGCCACTTTTCCCACTGGTTTTTGACCCCTCTTTTAAAAGTATCCCATCTGTTTTTTTCTGCTCCTCCAAAAAATCCTTGTCATATTCAATCACAGCAGGGATGGTAATCTGCTGAAAACGATTATATGGACAACCAGGCTGCCACGCATTTCTGCAACGGCCCTCAACAAAACCCTTTACAAGAAGAAGTTTTCGTATCTGATTTGTTATTGCAGTAAGAAGCTGAAGAGGATGATTTATTTCACCACCATCAAGAAGTGAAGCAAGATAAAAAAGCGCCATATCCCCATTTCGATCTGTTATGGCATTTGTGAACTCATATAATGGATCTTTTTTTGTTCGTTTTAAAACATACTCCACATCCTCAGCCGTTATCATCTCGCGGGAACCGACATAGCTAACAAGTTTTTCAAGGCTATTATTAAAAGTACGAAGATCAAAACCGACCATTTCACACAGAGCAGAATATCCATTGGGATTTATCTTTTTACGGCTTTTATCAAGAACAGCAGTGAGTGTATCACGCAAAACCGAATTCTGGATCTTTCTCTCCTCCATCCGGCCGCCGGCAGGTACAGTGCAGTCGACCACCACCCCAAATTCCTTTATGGTTTTATAAAGCCCCCGCCTTTTGTCCACATGATCTGTTGTTATTATCAGATGATTTTTTTCAGGAAACCCTTTTTTAATTGAATCCTGCAAAAATTGCATATAATCAGTGCCGGAAGGTACTGATAAATTATTGCTGATACAGTATTTAACAACATCATCTATCCACCCGTCATCTGATGAACCTTGGCCCTGGTTTAATATTTTTTTCCTTTTTTCCCCTTTAAGATCATCCAGCCTGATATCCAAAAGAGCCATGAGATTAAGAAGCTGGGACGCTGCTTTTTTAATATCATCACCGTTAAATGCATCTTTAGCCTTTTGAAGAATGATTCCTTCATCCTGTTTAGAATAAAATATCCGTGAATCACAAAATGTCAGCACCTTTAATTCGGGTAACATGGAAAACGTGTTAAGAGTTGATATCATATCAACAATATTATTGTTTGTCCCGGCAACAGAGTAATAATTCGGGTTTTTTAAATAATCCGGAAGCATAACCTCTAAAAGGCTTCCCACCATTTTTTTATAAAGAAATTCTTCACCATGGATCAGATATACAGGTGCAAAGGATTTTTCCTCCTTTTTTTTTAAATCTTTTTCGAATTTTTTAAAATCAATTGCAGACATTTTTTTCCGGGTAAGCGCCCAACAATAAATTGGCAGTTTTAAGTTATTTTTGCGCGAGCCCTAAGATATAAAAGCATAAAAATTGCGCCAATCGACATTATTATTCCCACAACCTGGGAAACAGAAAAAATGTTAAAGAAAAAAGAACCCCTGAAATCTCCCCGGAGGATCTCAATAAAGGATCGGGTAATTCCATAAAGAAGAACATAACCCCAAAAAAGCTGCCCGTCAAACCCTTTCCGTAAACGAAAAGACCAGAGCAAAACAAAAATTATAAGATTGGTAAATGCCGAATAAAGTTGAACAGGGTGGAGGAAAACACCCAGAGGAGCCAGGGAATCAGTACTTGTAAAGCATACACCCCAGGGAAGACTAGTCTCTTTACCATAGCAGCACCCTGCAGAAAAACAGCCAAGGCGTCCAAAAAACTGACCAAGTGCAATGGATGGAGCAATAATATCGGTTGTTTTCCATACAGGAACCTGCTTGATTTTCAAATATATTATTCCTGCAATTAAAGCAGCAATAAAACCACCGTAAAAGACCAGACCCCCATGCCATATTTTAAAAATTTCCAGGGGATCTTTGATAAACAGTTGCGGAGTTGTAAAAACATAAAAAATACGCGCCCCTAAAACAGCCGCTATGAGAACATAAAAAGCAAGATCTGTTATTATCTCTTTACTAAAACTTAATCTTTCGGCCTCCTTTGTTGCAATAAAAATCCCGGCTATGAAACCAAGAGCCACAAAAAAACCATACGTATGTATGGAAACAGAACCAATTTTAAAAAGGAGAGGATGCATGATTTTATACTTTAATTCACAAAAAAAATTGGGGTTGATCCATAACACAGGCACCAGAAGTTAAGGCTGAGCCATGTTATGATCAAGCCAAAAAATTATTCAGGCATTTTATCAAAGATCAAATGATATGCAAAAATTGTGATCCCGATTGTTATTGCGCTGTCAGCAACATTAAAAGCCGGCCAATGGAAATTTTTCAGATAAAAATCAAGGAAATCAACCACATAACCAAATCGAATTCTGTCTATCATGTTTCCCATGGCACCGCCAACAATCATTGCAATCCCCATTCGTAACTTAAAATAGCCTGCTGGTATTTTCAGATAAAAAAAATAGATCATTATAATAAAAAGAGCCGACACAAAAATAAAAAAAAATACCCGGACAAAAGGGGGCTGATTCGCCATCAAGCCAAAAGCCCCACCAGGGTTTCTGATATTGGTTAAGCTGAAAAAACCGGTAACAACGGTAACAGAATCATAAAAAGGGAGCTTTTTTAAAACAATTTCCTTTGTTATCTGGTCAAGTAAAACAATAAGCCCGGCAATAAAAAATAAGGTCTTGCGCCTGCCAAAACAATTTATTTTCAAGCGTTAAGCTCCTTTATGACCTCCATGCATCCATTGCATATTCCGGGATATTCAGAAATAGTCCCCACAGATACGTTATGGGTCCAGCACCGCTCGCATTTATCTCCCGGGGCAGACTCAACCAGCACAAAGAGCCCCTCAATATCTGGACTTTCATAAGCTTTGGCCGATTTTTCATTTTTGGTTAAAACAGCAGTAGAAACAATAAAAATTGCAGTCAAATCTTCAGAATACGGGGAAAGCTGATCATATAATTTTTCATCCGCAAATATGGTTACTGCTGCATCAAGGGAATGACCTATTATCTTTTGTATTCGCGCCTCCTCCAGAGCCCTGGTAACATTACCTCGCAGATCAAGTATCAGTTTCCACTGGTCAGCAAGGGTATCATCTTTTAGCTGATCATCAAAAACCGGAAGTGACTCAAAATGAATACTTTGCCTTTCCCCTTTATTAGACGCAGGCATAAAACTCCAGAGCTCCTCAGCAGTAAAAGGAAGAATCGGAGCCATGATTTTTATAATTGAGTCAAGGATAATATGCATGACTGTTTGGGCGCTTCTTCTTATTTTCGAGCCTGGGGGCAATATATATAGTCTGTTTTTCAATATATCAAGATAAAAAGCAGACAGATCAATGGTGCAAAAATTAAAAAGCCCATGGTAAATAAAGTGGAATTCATAATTTTCATATGCTTCCAGAGATTTTTTTATTAAAAGTTGAAGCCTGTGGAGCATGTATCTGTCAATATCCGGCATCGATTCATAGGAAACTGCATCCACATCAGGTTTAAAGTCAGAAGTATTACCCAAGATAAATCTACAGGTATTTCTGATCTTTTTATAGGCATCGCTCAACTGTTTTAATATATTTTCAGATATACGAATATCCTCTTTAAAATCAGACGCAGCGACCCACAACCGGAGAATCTCAGCTCCGTACCTGTCTATTACCTTACTGGGAGCCATGACATTCCCTACGGATTTGGACATTTTTTTCCCATGGGCATCCACAACAAAACCATGGGTCAGCACAGATTTATAAGGGGCCTTTCCCCTTGTTCCAACGGCAGTTAAAAGAGAACTGTGAAACCAGCCCCTGTGCTGATCACTCCCTTCAAGATAAAGATCAGCAGGCCACTTAAGGTAGGGCCGAGCCTCAAGGACAGCAGCATGGCTAACTCCGGAATCGAACCATACATCCAGAATATCTGTCTCTTTTAGAAAGGTATTATTATTACATTTTTTACAAACAGCATTTTCAGAAATAAGATCTGGTACATCCTTTTCAAACCATATATCAGCGCCATATTTTTCAAACAGGGCAAATATTTTGTCCAAAGATTCCTGATCTATATAAACTTCCTTACATTTCTTACAGTAGAACAAAATAATGGGAACACCCCAGAAACGCTGCCTGGAAACACACCAGTCAGGACGTTTTTCGATCATACCGTATATTCTGTTTCTCCCCCATGCTGGTATCCATTTTACCTTATCTATCTCTTCCAGTGCTTTTTTTCTCAACCCTGTTTTTTCCATTGAAATAAACCATTGATGCGTAGCCCTGAAAATAACAGGTTTTTTACAACGCCAGCAATGGGGATATGGATGGGTCAAAGGCTCCCTGGCCGCAAGGAACCCATCCTGGGCAAGGCGCTGAATTATCTCCTCATTGGCCTTAAATACAAATTTGCCGGCAAGAAATTGAGTATCCTTAGTAAAGCACCCACTGTCATTTACAGGGGCATAAATATCAAGATCGTATAAAAGTCCCACCTCATAATCTTCACGGCCATGTCCCGGTGCAGTATGGACGCACCCTGTACCAGCCTCAAGTGTAACGTGATCACCGAATGTTATCAATGATTTACGATCATAAAAAGGATGCCGGCATTCCTGTTTCTCAAGCTGTTGTGCATTAATTTCAGCCAAAATATCATAATCTGTGATTCCGAATTTCCCCATGCAGCCTTCCACGAGCTCCCTGGCAAGAATCAAAACCTCACCATTTTTTGTATCAACAGCAGCATAGACCAAATCAGGATGGATGGATATTGCAAGATTTGCAGGAATTGTCCAGGGAGTAGTTGTCCATATTACTACATAAACTTTTTTCCCTTCTGACCCTGAAATTTTCAATTCAAAATTATCTGCAACAGGGAATTTAACAAAAATTGACGGAGTCGTGTCATCAGCATATTCGATTTCAGCTTCAGCAAGAGCTGTTTTGCAACTGGCACACCAGTATATAGGCTTTTTACTTCTAAAAAGAGACCCTTCAGAGAAAAATTTTGCACATTCCGCTGCAATGGCAGCCTGATATTTATAATTCATGGTTAAGTAAGGATTTTCCCACTCACCCATTACTCCCAGCCTTTTAAACTCTCCACGCTGAATATCTATAAACTTTTCAGCATAAACCCTGCACAATTTACGAATCTGAGCCTGGGTCATCTCCTTTTTTTTATTTCCAAGCTCTTTTTCGACATTATGTTCTATGGGAAGACCGTGGCAGTCCCACCCTGGAACATAAACAGCGTCAAAACCGGACATCTGTTTTGAACGGACGATTATATCCTTTAATATTTTATTTAATGCCGTACCAATATGGATATTACCATTTGCATATGGAGGACCATCATGCAAAATAAACTGTTCTTTTTCCTTTGATGTTTCTCTGAGTTTATCGTACAGACCAATCTCTTCCCATGCTTTCAACTGCTCAGGTTCACGCCGGATAAGATTTGCCTTCATGGGAAATTTTGTAGCAGGCAAATTTAAAGTTTTTTTGTAATTCATCTGTTTAACCATCCTTTATTTATCAATCACTGATGCCACGGACTTTAACAACTTACAATTATTATATACTATCAGACCTCGGAACTTAAATTTGACTCTTTTTTTATTTTTTATGTAAAAAATATATATAATTATTTGAAATAATTACATAACATAAAAATTGCTTGTACCTAATTTTTCTAATACTTTACACTATATCCATAATTATAAATATTTTCAAGTGGTTATATCTATCAGTATCCAAATAATATAAAAAAAGCACGATATCTGATTTAAAAAAATCATAAACTTTAATATGTATATTGATATTTTTTTTAATGCAACCTTTTTGTCTTTTTTTCTTATTATAGATCTTCAAATAATTACTTTTGTTTAAAATTTGGCACAGGGATAGAGCCGTAACTTCCAGAGGTCTGATCCGCCGGCAGACTAAGGATTGGGGATGAAATAAATTACCCATAATTGCGCCGGGCTTGCGGTCGCCTTCAAGGCGCATCAATGGTTGCATACTCGAAGCATTTTGGGCACCCACAGAGGGATGCCCCTACGCAATTTTGGCCATTGATGCAACACAGAAGACGGGCACAAGAACAAGTAATTATGGGTAATTTATAAAATTCACGATCCTAAAGTT
>DAOWMW010000097.1 GCA_030642865.1 Desulfobacteraceae bacterium | reverse complement strand
ATGGTGCGGAGAATATATATACTGGTGAAAAAATAGCACTCGATTTTTATCAAACTGATATTAAAAACGTATTTAAGATAATACAAAATATAAGTGGTAAAAATTTTGCCATTGACGATAACGTAAGAGGAAGGGTCACTTTATCCTTTGAGCATCCTGTCCCCTGGGATCAGGCCCTTGATCTTGTACTTAAAATGAATCAGCTTGGGCGAACCTTTGAGGGGAGTATAATCCGTATTTCAAGGCTAAAAACCATAATGGCTGATCAGGAGGCCAGGAAAGAACTGTTAAAGGCAAAACAGGAGTTTGTCCTCCATGAAGATCTTGTTACTGAATTTATTCCTGTGAATTATGCAATTGCAGATGATATAAAAGCTTTAATTCACAGGGGCGAAGAAGATACTATTCTTACTAAACGGGGTTTAATTTCTGTGGATATCCCAAGTAATACGATTATTCTGACAGATGTACCGGACTCCGTTGCCCGGGCTAAAAAGATTGTTGAAAAGATGGACTCTGTTGTGCCCCAGGTTATGATTGAGGCACGGATTGTTGAGGTGACCAAGGATTCCAAAAGGGAATTTGGTTTAAACTGGAATATTTCAGGAGGCCCCCTTGATCATAACCAGTTGGGAAATTTAGGTGGTTATCAAGAGGGATATGATGCTCCAGGCGAGCCAGGTTTATTATACAGAGCTGCTATGAATTCAGGGGATACAACATTCGGGGTTAATTTTGCCAGGTTAACAGGGACTCCATTTTTATTGGATGCTACGCTTAAAGCCCTTGAATCAGATGGAAAAGCCAAATTAATTTCTACCCCCAAAATTATGACTGCTAATAATGTAAAGGCTACAATAAAGCAGGGGAGAGAAGTTGCATATTACGAAAGAGATGATTCAGGAGGTTCATCTGTAAAATTTAAAAGTGTTGACATGCTTTTAGAAGTTACTCCCCATATAACAGCAGATGGACGTATTTCCATGGATGTTAAAATTACAAAAAATGATGTTCTTGATCAGAAAAACGGCGATGCAGGTCCTGCGATATCAACAAAGGAAATTGAGACAAATATGTTGGTGAATAACGGAGGAACAGTTGTTGTGGGAGGTATTGTTCAATCGAGAAAAGCAACCAGCATGACTGGAACCCCGCAGCTTTCAAAAATTCCTATTCTTGGCTGGCTCTTTAAGCAAAATATAAAGCAAATAGAAAATAATGAGTTACTTATATTTATAACTCCTAAAATAATTCAAATATAATATTTTGTTCAGATTGTGGTTCGTTCCTCACACAATCTAATCTTATTCGTTATATAATATAAATATCAGGCCGCCGGACAGATATGTTCGGCGGTTTTTTTGTTACGCTCTATTTTTACTGGCGGTATGCCAGGATCTTTATGAAAGGTTTATCTTTTAATAAGATTATACCTGTTTTGCAATACATTGAATCAGTGTCGCTGAGTAGTTACAAATTTTTCTTATTAGTTCCAAGTGAATCCAAGGTTTCCGATTTTTGTTTTTGCTATTTGTGCTGCAGGGCTGCCCGGGCTCGTTAGAATAACTTTTTTGTAGGTGGTTAATGCTTTGTCAGTATCCCCTGCAAGTTCACAGGCATTTGCCAGGTCAAGGTATAGTATGCTCGATGCCGGTGATAATGCTATAGCTTTTTCAAAAGAATAGATTGCCTCTGAAATTCTGTCCATTTCCACATATGTTCTTCCAATTTCCCATAGAGCTTTTGTGAAATCAGGATTAAAAGCTAAAGCTTTTTTATAGTATTTTTCAGCCATATGGTACTCTTTTTTATTAAAATATGCCAATCCAATATTGGAGAGGGGAAATGAGGGGGTGGCATATAGTATATTGCCGGCCGCTTCTTTAAAACATTTTATGGCAGTATCCCAATCTTTTTTTACAAGGTAGGCGACCCCAAGATTATTTTTTGCAGGGATATAATTCGGATTTAATTCAATTGCTTTGGTAAAGTGTTTAATTGCAAGGTCAAAGCTCCCTTTTCTCAGATATGCCTGGCCAAGATTATTTTGGAGAAAGGGATCTCTTGAATAATTTCTTTCAGATTCCAAAAGCACCTTTAGTGCAGCGGTGGGTTTTCCTTCTGTTAAATATGCCTCGCCCAGATTTCTTAATGCTATTCCTTTTTCTTTTTTTTTTTCAAAATTTAAAGAGCAGGAATAAAAAGATAGTGCAAAGGGAAGAATAATTATTAAAAAAATAAGTTTTGATTTCATCATTTTTCTATTTTTTTGCCTGATTAATGGAAAATAATAGTAAAGGGCCTGAAGATAGTAATCGGCTAATGGAATGTCATCTTTTGCTGCCTTTTATTTGGGGCCTTGTTCTATTTCTGAAAGTTATAGGGAGAATCATTTAAAGGCTATTGGCTGGTAGTTACGTTTAATGCAACAGCAATATCTCTGGCTACAGCCTCTATAAATAATTTAAGTTCTTTTCCTTTAAGTGGTTTGCCCTGCGCCGGGAGTTTCTTTATCCCCTCCGGTGATATCAGAACCGGAGCATTAATAAGGCTGGTATCCGGGGAGATATTAAATTCAGCAGGAAAATTGTCATTGAAATACATATCAGTAAATCCTGCGAATTTCAGGGCGTGAGCTGTTGAATCGAGAATTGCAGTCTCATTTTCGTTTATTATCCCGCACTTCCGGGCTGCTACTAATCCTGCCAGGGATTCTCCTCCCTGGGTGCAGGCGATATGTCCGTTTCTGTTTGCACAAATCTCCCAGTCCATGATTGCCTGTTCTGATACCTGCACCATATGGACAGCTTCTTCCCCTGCTGCTTTATTATAAAGATTTGCAAGATGTATCACCCTTGGCATGGAAACAGGATTCCCTATCATGGCTGCCTGGGCAACACTGCTTTTTACATTAACAGGGGTAAATTTTCGTTTTTCAGGGTCAGGCTCCAGGTAATAGTTGTAAACAGGATTGGCGTGTTCCGACTGTACCCCCACAATTTTCGGAAGTCTGTTTATAACGCCTGCCTCAAAAAATTTTAAAAACCCACTCATAACTGCTGTTATATTCCCTGCATTTCCTATGGGAAGTATAACAACTTTATCTGTTAAATCATACTCAAACTCCTGGGCAATCTCATATGAATACGATTCCTGGCCCAAAATGCGCCAGGGATTTTTGGAGTTTAACAGGGCAACATTATATTTTTCAGAAAGGTATTCCACAACCTTCATGCAGTCGTCAAAAACACCCGGTATTTCAAAAACCGATGCTCCGCTTCCCAGGGGCTGGGAAAGCTGTTGCGGAGTAACTTTTTTGTGGGGAAGAATAACAGCAGATTTTACGTTGCTAAGGTACGATGCATATAGAGCCGCTGCTGCTGAGGTGTCACCTGTTGATGCACATATGGCAAGGAGATCGGAAATATGCCCCTTTTGAATAAGGAAATTAATATAACTAAATGCGCTGGCCATGCCCCGGTCCTTAAAAGAAGCGCTGGGATTTTGACCATCATTTTTAAAAAAGAATCTTGCTCCGGCCTTTTTTTGTAAATAATTGTTGGCTTCAACAATGGGGGTTGCCCCTTCCCCCAGGTAGACAATATGTTCAAGGGGAATGGCAGGCCCGATGAATTCATGGTATCGATATATCCCCTTTAATGCGGGGGTAGTAAGCATCTTACGGTGGTCAAAAATAGATTGCCAGACTTTGCCTGGTATCTGTTTTAAGGCATCAAAATTTTCATCATAAATCAGAAGAATTCCACCACAGTCAGGGCATGTATACAGGAGATCTTCAATGCCAAAGGTGCGGCCGCATAAGAGACATTGATAGGTTAATTTTCCATCATGAAAGGGAATTATATATTTTTTAATCTCGTTTGGGAAATTGTTAATTTTCACGGCTTATTTTTTCCATTCCTCCCATGTATGGCCTGAGGATTTCCGGTATTAATACAGAACCGTCAGGCTGTTGAAAATTTTCCATGATGGCTGCAACTGTACGTCCCACAGCGAGTCCCGACCCGTTTAGAGTATGGACAAATTCTGTCCCTTTTTTACCTTTTCTTCTAAATCTGATATTAGCCCGTCTTGCCTGGAAATCGGCAAAATTGCTGCATGATGATATCTCCCTGTAAAGATTTTGAGACGGCATCCATATTTCAATGTCATAGGTTTTTGCAGCAGAAAATCCAAGATCACCTGTACAAAGTTCAATTACACGGTATGGTATTTTTAACAGTTTTAAAATGGTTTCGGCATTTGCAAGGAGTTTTTCCAGCTCGTCATAGGAGGTTTCAGGTCTGGTAATTTTAACAAGCTCCACTTTGTTGAACTGATGCTGCCTTATTAATCCCCTTGTATCTTTTCCGTAGGACCCGGCTTCTGATCGAAAACAGGGGGTATGCGCAGTATAAAGTATGGGGAGAGCGGCTTCATCCAGAATTTCATTATTATGGATATTGGTAACAGGAACCTCCGCAGTGGGAACCATATAGTAATCCCATCCCTCCAGTTTAAAAAGATCTTCCTTGAATTTGGGAAGCTGACCTGTGCCGGTCATGCTGTTGCTGTTGACAATAAATGGGGGGAGTACCTCTTTATATCCATGGTTTTGCGTGTGAGTGTCCAGCATGAAATTCATTAAAGCTCTTTCCAGCCTGGCTCCTGCTCCAAAATATAAGGGGAACCTGGCACCTGTTATTTTGGATGCCCTGTTAAAGTCAAAGATGTTCAGATTTTCACCAAGTGTCCAGTGGGGAAGTGGGTTATAATCAAATTTCGGGGGTTTTCCTCTTTTGTATTTTACAGGGTTGTCTTTGTCATCTTTCCCCAAAGGTACCGATGGGTGTGGGATATTAGGTATGGCCATGAGGATCTGCTTAATCTGCTCTTCATCTTCAGAAAGGGAAATATCTATTTTTTTTATTTTTTCAGATACTTCCCGCATTTCATTTACAAGGTCTTTTGCTTCTCCACCACTTTTTTTGATTTTTGCAATATCCTGGGAAACCATGTTTCTCAAATGTCTTAGCTCTTCAATCTGGAGGAGAAGATTTTTCCGTTTTTTATTGCATGTTTCAATAGTATCCAGGGCAGCAGTTTCAAAGCGATCTGAAAGTGCTTTTTTTACCCCATCCATATTTTGTGTTACAAATTTGATTCCCAGCATAAATACCTTTAATTAATTTCAGCAATACGTTCAGCACTGACAAGGAAGGCGTATTGTAATACTCCCACGGCCGATAACTTAAGTGAATTTATTTACATGATGATCTATATGTTGATAAATAAAAATTAAAACCACATAGAGTAAATTTAGTCAATGATTATTATGCGTTGACTTTAATAGAGGTGTTTTATATATAAAATAAGTCTTTAACTATGGATTTATGGACTTTCTCAACAATAAATTTTAAGCTGTGGGGTTAGCAGCTAGCTATTAGCCAAAATGATCACAGGGTGTTTTCAAGTTTTCACCCACTGAGTGTTATTTCATGCTGACGTAATACCCCGGTTTTTCAAAGTAGGGGCGGGATTCCATATCCGCAGGGCAGAAATGGATTCTGCAGGGCAACCACATAGGGTTTGCCCCTACTTAGGGTTCGGTCAAAAATAAATTGGCAATTTTAAGTGTTGAGGCGCCTGCCTGACAAGGCGCGAAAGCGTAGGAATATCAAGATATTTATACGTTTT
>DAOWMW010000228.1 GCA_030642865.1 Desulfobacteraceae bacterium | reverse complement strand
TTACCGGCAAAAACGTATTATATCAGAAACATCCCTTAATTTTATTAAATTATAATATGGAGAAACTTCTATTATCTGAAAATTTGTGATATCTTTTTCAGCAGTGTCCGGTTAGAATCTTGCGAGAGGAAAGTTTAATTGTTTTTGTTTGGCACAGCGAGTTCCAGAGATTTTTAAATTTTATTATATAAATGTTTAGATAAGGATTGGGGATGAAATAAATTCACGATTCTAATTCTCCCATTTTAAATTAGCATAAAAATGGCCTGAGGCCAGAGGGAGAAAGCTCTATGATACTCCGGCCACCAATAACCCACTGAAATTATTTATCTAAAACTCCATAGCTCAGTGCATGGCCGAAATTAGAACCAGGCCTGTTTTTATAAGGAGAATCCAATGGCAAAAAAAATAATTCCTCAAAGAAAAAACATTAATGAAAAGGATAAATGGAACCTTACTCTTTTTTTTGAGTCGGATAACCAGTGGGAACTGCTCTTTAAAGAAGTAGAAAAAAATATTTCAGGATACAAGTCCTTTCAAGGGAGGCTCCATGAGTCATTGGAGTCTTTCAGGAAAGGGATTGAATTTGATCTGCTGATTTCAAGAGATCTTGAAAAGCTTCATACATATGCTCATCTTAAAAATGATGAAGATCTGACAAACCAGTCCTATTCAGGATTCAAGCAGCGTGCAATGAATCTTTATGCACGGGCTTCTGAAAACTCCAGTTTTATTGTCCCGGAAATTCAATCGATCCCCGAATACATTATTGATGAATTTATAAAAGATGAATCTTTATCTGAATATAGATTTTATATTGAAAAAATATTAAGAAAAAAAGCCCACACGCGAAATAGAGAAGTTGAAAAGATAATTGCAATGGGAACCGAGATGACCAGTGCTCCTGCGCATATATTCCGGCAGCTTGACAATGCAGATTTAAAATTTGGATCTATTATGGATGATGAAGGTGATGAAGTTGAGCTAAGTCATGGAAATTTCATCTCTTTTTTAAACAGCCCCTCAAAAGATGTGAGAAAAAATGCCTTTATAAAATATTACGGGGTATATAACTCCCACAAACATACAATGGCATCGATCCTTGCATCCTCCATAAAAAAAGATATTTTTATTTCAAGGATAAAAAAATTTGAAGATTGCCGAAAAGGGGCACTCTTCCCTGATAATGTTGATGAGTCCATATACGACAACCTTCTTAAAACCGTAAAAAATAATCTTGACCCTCTTTTCAGGTATTTAAGGTTAAGAAAAAAGATACTTGATCTAAAGGAACTCCATTTTTACGACACCTATGTTCCTTTGATAAAAGAGATAAAATTTAACATGGATTATGATGAAGCAGTAAGTGTCTGCATAAAGGCTGTGGAACCTCTGGGAGAAAATTACAGATCTGTTCTTGAAAAAGGGCTCACCTCCGGATGGGTTGACAGGTTTGAGAATAAAGGTAAAAGAAGCGGCGCATATTCTTCAGGGTGTTACGACTCCCCCCCTTATATTCTTATGAATTACAAAGAGGATTCCATAAACAGTCTTTATACCCTTATACATGAAGCTGGTCATTCCATGCACTCATGCTATGCCCGAAAAAATCAAAATTTTGTAAACCATGATTACACGATATTTGTTGCAGAGGTTGCCTCCACATTAAATGAAACACTTTTGAGCAGATATCTTCTTGATCTCTACAAGGATGATGTAAATATGAAGGGGTATATAATCAACAGGGAAATAGATAATATAAGAGGGACTCTTTTCAGGCAGACCATGTTTGCAGAATTTGAAAAAGTTATTCATAATATTGTTGAAAAAAATAATCCACTGACCCTTGAGGTGATCACTTCGGAATACAAAAAACTTCTTGAAATATATTTTGGTGATACAATGGTATTTGATGAATATCTTTTTCTTGAGCCCTTAAGGATTCCCCATTTTTATTCAGCATATTATGTTTATAAGTATTCAACGGGAATCGCTGCTGCCATTGCCCTGTCAAACAAAATTTTAACTGAAGGTGACGGCGCAGTGAAAAATTATCTCGGCTTTCTTAAACTTGGAGGCTCAAAATTTCCCATTGATGCACTCCTTGCCGCAGGGGTTGATATGAACTCACCCAGGCCCGTTGAAGATGCCATAAAACATTTTAACAATCTTGTTATCCAGCTTGAGGAATTGATATTGAGATAATTTTATGTTTCGAGAAAAAATAAAAAAGTATCTTCGCCTCTGTTACATTACAGATAATACTTCTGCTCCCAAAATTTCTGAAAAGCAGGTCAAAACCGCTTTAAAGGGAGGTGCAACCATGGTTAGGTACCTTATTGATGATCCTTTTTCGGCTTTGTCCTGTCAAGATGCTGAAAACATTAGAAATATTTGTCGAAGCAATTCTGTTCCATTTATTATAACCGGAAGCATACTCTTTGCAAAAGCGGTTAAGGCCGACGGGGTTTTGCTGCGCAAAAATGATGAAACACCGGAAACTGCACGTACCGTTCTGGGTGATGATTCTATTCTGGGGATTTCCATTGAATCGCCGGATGATATAAAAAAAATCAATTTTAAGCTCTATGATTATATAGATTTCCCGATTTTAAACAGGGATGATAAAATAGCTTTTCCCTCATTTATTCAGGATATGGCCAAAAATTCAGGGCTCCCCCTGGTTCTATCGGGAAGAATCGATTTTCGAACCGCTGAATTGTGCTTTAACCGTGGGGCATCAGGGGTAGCTGTAAAGGCCGAAGACTTTTGTACCGAAAATCCGGAACAAAATATCCCATGCATTTCATCTGCCGCAGGTACACTGCCGCGCACTTTAAGTCTGCCATGGAAAAATGAATTTGATCTTATAGAAAAACTTATGAGAAATAATTCCGATAACATACAGCCACACCACCTTCTTAAGGTACCTTCAGGTGATGATGCTGCTCTGTTAAACTCTTTGTCCAGACCGGTGATAACCACCGATACCCAAAGAGAAGGAATCCATTTTAAATTTGGATGGCAAACCCCTGAAGAGATAGGGGAAAAGTCTGTGGAGGCTGCATTCAGTGACCTTGCAGCTTCCTACGCCGTTCCTCTCGGCTTTTTTATTAATCTTGGAATCCCCCCTTATATATCAGATGAAATCATTGAAAAAATTTATAAAGGAATCAGAAGGTCTCTTTCCCGGCACAATGCCTTTTTAGGAGGGGGAAATATTTCAGGATCCGATTCTTTATCCCTGG
>DAOWMW010000230.1 GCA_030642865.1 Desulfobacteraceae bacterium | reverse complement strand
TGCCATGAAGAGTTGAATGTGTTTGAATAACATATAAGAACAAGAAAAAACAGGAGTGCAAAAGCAAAATATTTTCTATTGGTTGAATATAAAGAGGATTCCATTAGTTAATTTGTCATGGCTTTGGTATTTCAGGAGCTTTGCAAATTTTTTTTAACAGGTTATAGCCATGGGCGCTGTTCGTGTTATATGTAAAAAAAGTACTCATGCCGGATGAGCTTGAAAAACATGAACTTCTTTTCCCAGTCTGTCCCCAAAATCATCCTCTGCTACTTCCAAATCGTAACGGCTTTGAAGATTCAGCCAGAATTGTGCAGACATCCCAAAAAATTTACCCAATCGTATTGCTGTGTTAGCAGTAACAGACCTTTTTCCATGAACAATTTCATTAATACGCCTTGGAGAAACACTTGTATCTTTAGCCAAACGATACTGACTTATCCCCATTGGTGTTAAAAACTCTTCAAAAAGAATTTTACCCGGGTGGACAGGCGGCATTTTCTTTTTTTTCATTTTTTGACTCCCTTAATGGTAATCGACAATTTCAACATCATATGCATCGCTGCTTTTCCAAACAAAGCATATTCTCCATTGGCCATTTATACGTATGCTGTATTGACCTTTTCGATCATCTTTCAATTCTTCAAGCCTGTTTCCTGGCGGAATTCGCAAGTCATTCAAATCAGTTGTTGCATCAAGCATGATAAGTTTTTGCCTTGCTTTAGTTTGAATATTTTGAGGCAATTTGCGTGAAAATTGTCTGTTTAGTATTTTTTGAGTTTCTTTGCATCTGAATGACTTAATCATATATTAAATAATAACACATGACGTTATTAATATAAAGCGTTATTTTGTCCGCAAATAATCTATTGAGCTAAATAAAAAGATTATCCTTGGGCATGCTTAAAAAACAAAAGGGGAAGATGTCATCTCCTCCCCTTTTTTTAACTTAAATTTATTATAACATTCTTGTCAAATTAACCTGTCCATATTACTGCATTCTCTTTGTGTATTGATGGCCGTTCCAGTTGCTTCTGCCTGCTGCGCTGCCGGGGCATCTGCCGCTTCCGTCTGTTATTGTAATACGTATACTGTTAATTGGCCCTGTAATAGTTCCTGTATTCTGGGCTGCGCCCGAATTTGAAAGAGTTATATTTAAAGGGTTATCAATTGTAACACCTGTAAGAGTTGCATGGGAGGGATCGGCAAAATAATCTGCCAGGGCTGCCGCCACTGCATTTGCGTCGGATTCAGCCGAGCTGCAGTAAGCCTTGTCTCTGTAGGAAATAAAATTCGGAATAGCTATTGCCGCTAATATGCCTATAATTGCGATAACTATCATAAGCTCAATAAGGGTAAAACCTTTTTCATTATTATTTGCTCTTAATTTGTTAATCATAATGATTTTACCTTACCCTTATTGAGCTGTTAATTAACCTGTTATATTACTCCATATTTTTTGTGTATACACTGCCAGTCCAGCCCGTTCTGTCGCCAGGACATCTACCGCTTTGGTCTGTTATTGTAATGACTATAGCGTCAATATTTCCGCCAATAGTTCCTGTGTTAACAGAACCAGCGGGACCTGAGAGGGTAAGACCAAGTTCTCCTAATGTAACCATATCTACATTAGCAGGATTTGAATAATAGTCCGCCAGGGCTGCTGCCACGGAATTTGCGTCGGATTCAGCAGCGCTGCAGTATGCCTTGTTTCTGTAGGAAATAAAATTCGGAATAGCTATTGCGGCAAGAATACCGATAATTGCGATAACTATCATAAGCTCTATAAGGGTAAAACCTTTTTCGTTGTTTGCTCTTAATTTGTTAATCATGATGATTTCTCCTTTAATTTTTTGTTTTTTTGATTTAAAAAATCTATAAACTTTTTTACCTTGTATTTTTTTATTTCACCCCCCTTTTAATAAACTAAAAAATAATTTAGGTGTCAGTTCTGTTTTTTGTGATTTAATTATGGATTTTACAAGCAAGTGGTGTGCCAAAGGTCTGATAGGCGGAAATTTCAATATAACAAATTATTTTTATGCGGTATAAAACCTTTAAAAAATGCTCAAATTGGTCAAATCTCAAGGAAGGTAAAAATTTTAACCACTGGGATATATTAAATATTTATAAGGAGTAAAATCTGAATCTATTTTTTAAAACGGGTGAAAGGGGCATTTTCGCAAATGCTAAGGGGCGGCTATATATAAAAATATCTGATTATTATGTTATGGATAGCTTGTGACAAAATTTGGCAGGTTTGTGACAAAATTTGGCAGCACAAGGGGTCAGGTCTTCCCGTTCTATTCAACCTCGAAGGTTAATGTAGCTGTGTAGTGAATTTGTCTGCACTTGTCCCTTAATTCATCCGGTGCTATTATCTTGATATCAGCCTTAACAAGCCATGAGCCATAATGCAAGATCCTTATTTTCGTCATGCCCTTTGCATTGGTTCCAGTGGCGTATGCAAAGTCATCATCAGTGGAAAAACCGTTGTATGTTGCATAGACCTTGAAGTATCTGGCAGGTTTGCCGTCAAGCAGGACTTTGAGATCAAGGAAATCCCCTGTTTTCAGTTTGGCAGGGTTTTGCATTAGAATTATCTCCACCTTGTGCCCGATAGGGGTTAAAAAAAAAGTGCTGTCTGTTTCTCCAACATTAATAAGAGCCTTTGCATATCGTTCATGGTAAAGACTTAAAATGACTCCTTCCAGTCCTGTCATGGGCCCGGCATGATGGCATACTTTTCCTTTTTTCATATACATTGTGTAAAACCCGGGTTCCACTGTTGCAGAGACTATGTATGTGCCCGGTTTTTTCATCTCAATCCTGGTTGCAAGAAAACCTCCGGAACCGGGCTTGAGTTTTTTCCCTTTGTTTTTTTGACCGGCACATGTAAATTCTGTCAAACGTTTCGCCTCTATAAAATCATGGACAGGATATTTATGCCCATAACCAAAGTAGACTTTTGTATGCGCTCCAAATTTTTCATAATAAGCCGGAGTGTAATCTGTTGCGTTTATCCAGACTAAATGACTAAAAGCCACTTGCGGGACAAATAAAAAAACGGCCATAAAAAGAATAATGAATATCTGTGATTGTATTATTCTCATTAATTTTTTCCCTTATTGGTTTTCTAAAAAAATAATTAGTTAGTTATCAGTTGTCAGTTGTCAGCAAAAGCATATCTATACCAATATAAATTTGTGTTCTTAATTATCCACAAGAACCTTTTG
>DAOWMW010000059.1 GCA_030642865.1 Desulfobacteraceae bacterium | reverse complement strand
TTTACCTGGCTGACATGGGTACACCCCTGATAAATAACGGAGTCTTGCTTGACAGCCTTTTAAAAAGAAATGAACTCGGTTATGATGCTGTTGAAAAATTAGGGAAAAATGAATGTTCCATAAGTAAAGAAATTGCGCTCCAGGTGGAAACAGAAATTAAATATGAAGGTTATATAAAAAGGCAGCTCACGGAGATTAAGAAATTAAAAAAGCTGGAAAAAATGAAAATTCCCGAACTTCTTGATTTTGATGCTGTTCATGGCCTTTCCAGCGAACTGAAAGAAAAGCTCTCCAGCATCAGGCCAGGCTCAATAGGTCAGGTCTCCCGCATAGACGGAATTACACCCGCAGCCATTTCAGCAATTATGATTGCGATAAAATATTTTAAAAACGGGGATTAAGGGGGGAAATATAATTTTATTCCGCTATCGGTTGTCGGAGTATTGCAGCCCTCCATCTTTGCACCAAAGTAACTATTCAGCTACACTGATTCAGTGTATTGCAACAGGTATAATCTGATTAAAATTTTGAAAGTGTGTAAATGTATTAGAGAGCGTTAAGAAAGAACCCATTAGGACTGACCTGATTATATCATTTTCTGGTATACCATTGAGTCAATTTATATTCACAAGAGGTTCTTTCTTTACGACCTCTTATACATGAGTTTTTCAATGTTTTAATCAGATTATACCTGTTGTTGTAACAATTAGCTGAGTAGTTGCGCACCAAATTGTAAAGCAGCATATTATTTTTTCCAGAATTCCGGCACCAGAAGAATTATTACTGTGAATATTTCCAGCCGTCCCAGCAGCATGCACCATATGAGCAGCCATTTCCCGAGAATCGGGATGTGAGCATAATTATCCATGGGACCGACTGATCCGAGGCCCGGACCGATATTTCCCATGGCCGATGCAACAGCGGAAAAGGATGTAACCAGATCAATCCCCATGCCTGCCAAAAGAACAGAGCATATTGCAAAAAGTATAATATATAGCGCAAGGAATCCAAGAACACTTTTTATGACATCTTCTGAAACAGGTTTTCCTCCCAGCTTGATATGGATTATTAAACGGGGATGTATAAGTAGAAATAATTCTTTGTAGCAGTATTTAATGCAAAGCATAATGCGCAGGCATTTCATCCCTCCCCCTGTTGATCCCGCAGATGCACCAATGAACATGCACAGCATTAGTATAATCTGGGACATGGCAGGCCATTTTTCATAATCCTCTGTGGCATATCCTGTGGTTGTAATAATGGAGACAACCTGAAAAGCACCAAACCTAACGGCTTCTCCCATCTGTATGTATACTGTTTTGTAAATATTAAAGCTTATTATAAGAATCAGGAAAAAGACAAGGCCGAGAAAAAAACGGCATTCCGGATCCTTCCAGAACATCAGGGGTTTTCCTTTTAGCATCTGGTAATGAAGGGCAAAATTAATCCCTGCAACCAGCATGAAGAAGATAATAACAGAGTCAATATAAACGCTGTTAAAGTAAGCCATGGAATTGTTTTTTGTTGAAAACCCCCCCGTGGGCATGGTTGTGAAGGTATGGCACAGGGCATTAAAAAGAGTCATTCCTCCAATGTATAATAAAAAACATTCAAGAATGGAAATCAGGAGATAGACCTTCCAGAGAAGAATTGCTGTTTCCCTGATTCGCGGCTTTAATTTGTCAGGAACCGGGGTGGGTACTTCAGCTTTGTAAAGCTGCATTCCCCCCACCCCCAAAAAAGGAAGGATTGCAATGGACAATAGAATAATACCCATTCCGCCGATCCATTGAATAAAACTTCGCCAGAACAAAAGCCCCCTGGGTAATCCTTCAATGTTACTTAAAATTGATGACCCTGTTGTTGTAAATCCTGAAACTGATTCAAAGAGTGCATCTGTTAAAGATTTAAAGTGGTGGTCAAAATAAAAGGGGAGTGCCCCCAGGATACAGATGGATATCCACCCAAAAGCGACTATGGCTATCCCTTCACGCTGGGTTATGATTTCAGCCTTTTCATTTTTAAAAAAAATGAAAAGAAGAGAACCGGCACAGATGGTTATGGCAAAAGATTTTAAAACAGGGATAATACTTGAGTCCTGGTAAATAAGGCCACAGATAAGGGGAATTATCATTGCTGCCCCTAAAAAAAGGAGGAGAAATCCTGTTATATTTGCCACAAATTTCCAGCGCATTTAAAAAAACTCGAGTTTTACGGCCAGGATTTTTTCAATACTGGGAATAGCTTTTTTCCTGGCAAATATTATTATCTTATCCCCAGGTTCGATTATGCTTTCTCCTGAAGGTATAATAACCGCGTCATTACGTATTATACTTATGACAAGAGCCCCTTTTGGGAAAGAGATATCTTTTAATGGCGGTCCCACAATACTCGATGTTTCCATGGCCACAGCTTCCATTACTTCGGCCTCCTCCCCTTTTATGGATATGGACGAAAGGACTTTCCCCCTTCGAACGTGCTGCAAAATAGTATTTACCGCAGAAAGCCTGGGGCTTACAATCTGTTCAATTCCGATTGTTGACATCAGGGGAAAATAACTGAATCTGTCAATTTTTGTGATGGTCTTCCGTGCTCCCATCTGTTTAACAAGGAGGGATGTTAATATATTTGTTTGTTCATCATCCGTTAAGGTGGCGACAATATCCATATCCTTAATATTTTCTTCCATTAGCAGTTCTTTGTTAGAACCATCCCCCTGGAGAACCAGGGTTTTGTTCAATTTGGCGGCAAGCTCCATGCATCTGGTTTTATTTTTTTCGATTAGCTTAACATTAACATCTTTTTTCTCAAGAAGAGAGGCTAATCTAAAACCTATGGCTCCACCCCCAATAATCATGGCCCGGGTAACAGGTTCAGCATATTTCCCAAAAAAGGCCAAAGTTTCCAACATCTTATTTTCTTCACTAATGAAATATACAAGATCATCATGATGGAGTCGGTCAGTTCCTGTGGGTATTATTATTTTTTCATTTCGAACAATCGATGCAATAATAAAGGCTTTGCCGGATGTGGCCACAGGAAAATCCAAAAGACGTTTTCCCACCAGGACAGAGTCTCTGTTTATTCGTATTCCTATAAGTTTCGCAAGCCCCCCCGCAAATTCTGCCACATCCACAGCACCGGGAACCCACATTAGCCTTTCAATGGTTTTTACAACTTCAATCTCAGGATTTATTGATGTATCGATATAGGGGGCAGTCTCTCGAAAGATATTGTGAAAATTGTCGAAATCGGCATTTCGCAGCCGCACCAGTTTTTTTGTTCCATGGGAGATTGCATTGGCAACAAGACAGGCAACCAGATTGGTTTCATCGCTATTTGTAACCGCCAGAAGAATTTCAGCCTCTTTAATACCTGCTTCATTTAAAATAACAGGACTGCTTCCGGAGCCGATAATGGTTTGCACATCAATATTATCAGAAATACGGCGTATGGCCTCCGGATTTGTATCGACTACAACCACATCCTTATTTTCAGTGGCAAGATGCTTTGCAATATGAAATCCTACTTCTCCTGCGCCGATAATAATAATTTTCAAGTATTAATGCTCCTGTTGTAAACTACATGCTTTTTATTTGGCATTTGTTCCAGTGTTAACTGTACTGGTGTTGTTGCCATTGCAGAGACGGGTTTGAAACCCCGCCTCTATTTATTTGTAAAAAAACATAACCCCAATTAAAATACAAAAAATAATGATTATCAATAACCCTGGTGTTGTTTTCCAGGCCTGCATCATTGATCCGCCCCTGACAAGTATTTTAGTCCGTTCGCCATCAAACCAGCGTCCCAATAATAGTGAAGCTATAAAAACAGCACAACACTTAAGAATAAACATTACCAAAAGTCCTCCACTTATTTTTTCTTTAAGGGTTCGCACAAAAATAAATTGGCAATTTTAAGTGTTGAGGCGCCCGTCTGGCAAGGCACAAAAGTGCAGTAATATCAGGATATTCCTGCACTTTTGTAACGCAGTCAGGCGGGATGCATCGGTGCTTAAAATGTTAAGTTATTTTTGCGCGAGCCCTAAGTTTCTTGATACTTTGGCCCAGGTGTCCCGTAATGTCACTGTACGGTTAAAGACAAGGCTGTCTTTGGATGAATCTTTGGAATCAACGCAAAAATAACCGATTCTTTCAAACTGATATTTTTTTTCCGGTGGGGCATCCAGGAGACTCGGTTCCACCATGGAGTCTTTAAGAATTTCCATGGAATCAGGATTTAAAGATTCCATAAGATTTTTTTCATCTTTTTCATTCCCAGGATTTTCCCTGGTAAAAAGCCGATCGTAGAGGCGTACTTCAGCATTTAAGGCATGGGATGCGGAGACCCAGTGCAATGTTCCCTTCACCTTGCGTCCGTCCGGGGATGAGCCCCCTTTGGTTTCAGGGTCATAGGTGCAGCGTACTTCAATGATTTTTCCTGTTTTACTCTCTTTGACAAGATCAACACATTTAATGTAATAAGCATACCTGAGCCGTACTTCACGGCCGGGACCTAATCTGAAAAATTTTTTTGGAGGTTCTTCAAGGAAATCATCCTGTTCTATGTAAATCACCCGGGAAAAGGGGAGTTTTCTGGAGCCCATTGCTGCATCCTCAGGGTGGCAGGGTCCATCAAGGTATTCAACCCCGTCTTCGGGATAATTTTCTATAACAACCCGTAATGGACGTAAAACTCCCATAACACGGGGGGTTGTCCGGTTAAGCTCTTCCCGCACACAAAATTCCAGAAGCGCAACATCGACTCTACTCTCTTTTTTTCCAACCCCTATCCGTTCGCAAAAATTTCTTATGGCCTCTGGTGTATATCCCCGCCTTTTCATGCCAGAAATGGTGGGCATCCTGGGGTCATCCCATCCCGCTACAGCCTTCGACTGGACAAGTTTTAGCAGCTTCCTCTTGCTCATAATGGTAAAAGTGAGATTAAGCCGTGCAAATTCTATTTGCCGGGGATGGGATTGCAGTTCAAGGTTATCGAGAAACCAGTCATACAGGGGTCTGTGATCTTCGTATTCCAGAGTGCATATGGAATGTGTAACCCCTTCAATGGAATCAGAAAGACAATGGGCAAAATCATACATGGGATATATGTGCCATTCATCCTTTGTCCTGTGATGGTGAGCATGTTTTATACGATACATAACAGGGTCGCGCATGTTTAAATTGGGAGAGGACATATCTATTTTTGCTCTAAGGACATGGGCTCCGTCCTGGAATTCTCCTGATCTCATGCGTTCAAAAAAATTCAGGTTTTCCTCCATGGGCCTGTCCCTGAAAGGGCTGTCAGTGCCGGATTCCTGGAGTGTTCCCCGCATTGCTTTTGTCTTTTCGGCATCAAGGCTGCAGACATATGCTTTCCCCTTTTTTATTAATTGTACGGCAAACCCATACAATTGTTCAAAATAATCAGATGCATACATCAGACGATCTCCCCAGTTAAAACCGAGCCATTTTACATCCGACATTATAGATTCCGTATATTCCACATCCTCTTTAACGGGATTAGTATCGTCAAATCGAAAGTTGCAGATTCCGCCATAATTTTCCTCTGCTATACCAAAATTTAAACAAATTGATTTGGCATGACCAATATGCAGATATCCATTGGGCTCCGGCGGGAATCTTGTTACAATACGGCCGTTATTTTTTCCGGCTTTTAAGTCTTCGGCTATAATTTGCCGGATAAAATTCGTCGGTGCAGGGGCTGAATCGGCTTTAGACATTTTATTACTATCCTTTTTTTGTGCGTAATTATGAAAATATTATTGTAACTGTTTAGCTGTGTAAAAGGTGCTGATTGCAGACGCACTTCAGATTATGCCTGAATCAAAAAATATATCTTGCATATAATTTTAAGTTTTGCAAATTTTCGATCAAGCCGAAGTATGAATATGTACATCCATTTGTGGAAATGGAATTGTTATCCTGTTTTTATTAAATTCCTTGTAAACTTCTTTGTTTAGCTCATGGGTTATTCTCCCCCTGTCTGCGGGATTTTTTGCCCAGCAGAGAAGCTCAAAATCAAGGGAAGAATCACCAAAAGCCCTGAACCGCACCCGCGGTTCCGGAAAAGATGTTATCTCTTCATGGGAATCGGCTATACCAGTGAGAACATTTTCAACATGATCAATATCTGACCCGTAAGCCACTCCAATCTTGATGCGTATCCTGAATCGTGGTTCAGGGGCGCTTTCGTTAATAATTTTACTATTTGCTATAACTGCATTGGGTATGGAAATCTGCAGATCGTCCCTGGTTAAAATAATAGTACTTCTAACACCGACTTCAACAACTGCGCCACGTTCCCCGGATTCGAGAACAATATAATCCCCCGCTCTAAAGGGTCTGTCCACAAATATATTCATTCCTCCAAAAAAATTGGCAATGGTATCTTTTGCTGCAAAAGCCACAGCCAAACTTAAAACCCCTGCAGAAGCGACAATCGGTGTAATATTTATTGCCCATATTTCTAAAAAAATGGCTAAACCGCTTATTATCAGCAGAATTTGCCCCAGATTTTCTGCCAGGTTGATAAATACCTTTCCCTGTACATGGGTTTTTTGCAAATGAATAAAAATTTCTTTGAGCAGACTGAAAAGTAAGCGTCCTGTAACAACAAGAATTACTGTTTTTAAAAGTGCTGATAAAATAAATGTAATCTGGGGGTTCGTCTTAACCCAGTTCACCGCAGATAATACGCCCAGGAGGAGAATGATATTTATAACGGGACGGTGGGCTATTTCAATAAAAGCATCATCCCCTTTAAACTTGGATTTTTTAACAAGGGATCGTAAAACTTTTACTATAAACAGGTCAAGAATTTTTGCTGTAATTGCGGTGAGAAGCAATATTGCCAGCCCCCCTGTCAGGCCAGACTCTTTGATGAGCAGAATAAGGGCATCAAGATTATTTTGTACTATTCCCATAAAAATTTCCATTTTATAATTTCAGTATAAAAGGTAGAACATTTCTGAATTCATTTTGCCACAGTAAAGGAGCTGCCCAGTCAGGTTCTTTTTGCAAATATTTTCAAGCTCTTCACTGGTTATTGTAACTGTATCCCAGGAAGGTACAAGCTCATCGGTATCTTCCTCCTCCCCGGAAACACCGTTTGAAATAACCCATTGCTGACGTTTATATTTAAAAGCAAATTTTAAGATCAGGCTAATCTCATTAAGGCTTGAGCAGGGAGCGAGGAGCCACCTGTACCATTTTACATATTTTCTCATCTGAAGCAAGCTTCTGTTTGTGTCAGGCTGGGGGGAAAGGGTGAAGCCGGTGATTTTTTTCAAGAGATGGCATCCTTTAAAAGTAGTTTACACTTTTCAGATGTTGTTCCTTAAATCTTTCAACAGTGGCTGTAAGCAAGTCCGTCCTGCGAGGATCTAAGGGCTCGCCCAAAAAGAAGGTTTTGAGCTGATCTATGTTATAATAAATTAAGGGCATCCCCATGCTACACATGCTAAGCATAC
>DAOWMW010000167.1 GCA_030642865.1 Desulfobacteraceae bacterium | reverse complement strand
GATCAAAAATAACTTAGCATTTTAAGCGTCGATCCATCCTGTCTGACTGCGTTACGAAAACGTATAAATATCTTGATATTCCTGCGTTTTCACGCCTTGTCAGACAGGCGCCTCAACACTTAAAATTGCCAATTTATTTTCGATCGAACCCTTAACAGTTGTCTTTATATATATGGAGATTTGGGAATGCTGGAAAAAGATCCGGTGAGCCGTTATTTCCGTGATATGCGGATAATGCCTGTTTTTGCAGGGACAAATGAAATTATGCGGCAGATTATAGCTATAGAACTGTAAATAATTAGTAATTATTTTTCTATCATATTTAAAAAAAATATTGCAAAAAAGTCTATGCTGTGAGTTAATGAAATCTTTTTTTTGTTTTATCACTTTTTTTAATCAAATATGTCATATTATAGTGCTTTTATGTATGTTATGTTATAATTCTAATTTAAAAAGATGTTATCCCTATGGAAATATTAAGCTGTACTAAACAACATGAACATTTTCGTAAACGGGTTCGTGATTTTGCTAATGAAGAAGTTATCCCGAATGTGGAACAATGGGAAAAAGAAAGAATCATACCCAAAAGTGCCTGGAAACGGCTGGGTGAAGAGGGCTTTTTATGCACGACCATCTCCCCTGAATACGGGGGGCCCGGCCATGATTTTATCCACGCATATATTGTGGCTGATGAGCTTGTTAAAACCAATCATTTTGGTATGGGACCCCCCACGCACAGTGATATTGTGGTGCCGTACCTTAATACTTTTGCATCTGAAAAACTGAAAAAAAAATATCTCCCGGGATGTGTTTCAGGGGAGATCATAACCGCCATTGTAATATCCGAGCCTGGGGCAGGAAGTGATGTGGCCAGCATATCAGCCACCATGGAAGATGATGGTAATGAACTTGTTTTAAATGGAGCCAAAACATTTATTACCAATGGAATTAACTGTGGACTGGCTGTTGTTGCTTTTCGTGATCCTGCTGTTGATAACCCCTATAAGGGGCTATCCATATGCCTGGTTGAAGAGGGTACCCCTGGTTTTGAAAAAGGGAAAAAGCTCGATAAATTAGGGATGTACAGCCAGGATACTTCTGAACTTTTTTTTACTGATTGCCGTATCCCAAAGGAAAATCTGATCGGAACAAGGGGAGCAGGCTTTCAGATGCTTATGCAGAAACTTCAGCAGGAACGGTTAATGGTCTCCATATTTTCTGTGGGTGCGGCAGAATATTTGCTGGAACGGACTATTAAATTTTACAAAGAAAACTCCGGCAAGGGAAAAGTTGTTCCAAATTCTCAGTCCAACCAGTTTTCTCTGGTGGAAATGGCCACAGATTTAAAACTGGGGCGGACATTTCTTGAAAAATTGCTTGCCGAGCATATGGAGGGGAACGATGTTGTTACGGAGACCTCCATGGCAAAGTTCTGGACCGCTGAAATGGTTAACAGGGTGGCTAACGGTTGTCTTGATATTTATGGAGAGATGGGAATGCTGGAAAAAGATCCGGTGAGCCGTTATTTTCGTGATATGCGGATAATGCCTATTTTTGCAGGAACAAATGAGATTATGCGACAGATTATCGCCAAGAGAATGGGGCTGTAAAAAATATACCTTGAAGTAATCTTTTGCATCAGAACAATTTAAACAGGTTGTATTCACTTTTAACAGAACTGCTTGAATAACAATAACAATACCAACAAATTAAAGGAGTAAATTATGGCCATACCAGGTAATAAGGAATGGAAAGAAGTTGAAGGATATGAATATGACGATCTGATCTACGAAAAAAAATATATTGGAGCAGGGGGAGTTGCAAAAATATCGATTAACAGGCCCAAGGCGATGAATTCTTTTACAGGGACAACAATTCGCCATATATGGGAATGCATATATGATATTAATGCAGACCCATCCATTGGAGTTGTTATTTTAACAGGCACTGGAGAAAAGGCTTTTTGCACCGGTGGTGATGTGGGAGCAGAAGCTGATGGTGAATTTGAAGACAAAATATTTTTTCAGTGCAACGATTTTATCGTGGCATGCAAAAAACCTATAATAGCTGTTGTTAAAGGCTGGTGCGTAGGTGGGGGTAATCATTTGGCATATTGCTGTGATTTTACTATTGCCGCTGATAATGCCAGGTTCGCACAAAACGGACCCAAAGTGGGAAGCCCTGCCACAGGGTGGCCAATACAGTATGCCATAAGGGTACTTGGAGCAAAAAAAGCCAGGGAAATGTGGATGCTCTGCAGGCGTTACAGCGCTGATGAAGCCCTTAAAATGGGTCTGGTGAATACAGTTGTTCCCCTTGATAAAATAGATGAAGAGGTTGATTCCTGGTGTATTGATATTCTTGCAAAGAGCCCCACCTGTATCCAGATGTTAAAAACCAGTTTTGATCAGGAATTTAACAATATGAGGTATGATAATGCAGGGGATCTGCAAAAAACCATGTTCCCCGCCTTTATGAACAGTGATGAGCAAAAAGAGGCCCAGTCCGCATTTTTTGAGAAAAGAGATCCTGATTTCACGAAGTTTGGAGAGGAAAAGTATGAGACTTACCTTAAAACCAGAGCCAAGCTTAACATGAAATAATTAGAGATTTTTGTAGATATTAGCTGAATAGTTACGATTTTTTTTTGATTATTTTATAAAAATACAGTAGTGCCCGATTAGGATTTTGCGCAAGGCGGTCTGGTTGTTTTTTTACAGTTTCCTGATCAGCACTACTGGTAAAATAATAAGATATGGATTTTCAAATATTTTATTTGCTGTTCGAATGAAAATTCGGATTTTTTGTTCAGGTATGGGCAAAAATGACAGTTTCCGTTCAGGCACGATTATATGAAAATTTATAGTAATAGGTACATTAATGGATCTGGAGCTTACAAAAGAGCATAAAATGCTGCGGGAGAGCGTTGCACATTTTATTAAAAAGGAAAACCCTTTTGATCGGGTGCGCGAATTAAAAAAAGATCCCCTGGGATATACAAAAAAAATCTGGAAAAAAATGGCCCGTCTTGACTGGATGGGCCTGATCTTCCCTGAACAATTCGGTGGTTCAGGAATGGATTTCAGCTATGTGATGGTTCTCCTTGAAGAATTTGGCAAGGGCCTTCTTCCTGAGCCATGGATTTCCACAGTTCTCCTTGGGGGCAATCTGGTTTTAATGGGTGGAAAGGATGAACTAAAAGAAGAAATTCTTCCTCTTATTTGTGAAGGGAAGCTCCTTATGGCGCTGGCATATCTGGAAGATGGAGGGGGCTATGATACCAGATATTGTACCACCCGGGCTGTGCAAAATAATCAGGGTTTTTCTATTTCAGGGAAAAAAATATTTGTCACTGATGGTTGTGCTGC
Source organism: Desulfobacteraceae bacterium (assembly GCA_030642865.1). Lineage (GTDB taxonomy): Bacteria > Desulfobacterota > Desulfobacteria > Desulfobacterales > BuS5 > DAOWMW01. Next base: position 886 of record DAOWMW010000167.1, on the reverse strand, counting down.
TGATAAATTTATCATTTCAGCGCGCACATCAGGGGGAATATCAGATGGAGCAGGAATAACTCTGTTTCTTCTCCCAAAAGAGGCTGAGGGGCTTAAAATAATTCCCCTTAAAACAATGGACGGACGTAATGCCGCTATTTTTGAACTGGACAATGTGCAGGCTTCGTGGGATGATATAATTGGTGTACAGGATAAAGGCCACTCGCTCCTGGCTGAAGCTGTTGATCAGGCAACCATTGGCCTTTGCGCTGAAATGGCCGGTGGTATGGAGGCTTCCTTAAATATTACAGTGAGACATCTTACGGATAGAATTCAGTTTGGAAAGCCCATTGGATCTTTCCAGGCAACGCAGCACAAGGCTGCGGATATGTTTATTCAAAAAGAACTCGCCCTGTCGTCTGTATATTACGCCACTGCATCGGTTGCTGAAAACACAAAAGATAAAACCCGGGTTATATCAACGGCAAAGGCAAAATGCTCCTTTGCTTATCTTGATATAACGAAAACTGCTGTGCAGCTCCATGGCGCATTTGGCTTTACAAATGAATCGGACATAGGCCTTTTTATAAAAAGGGCAAAGGTTACCGACGTTCTTTTTGGTGACGCTGTCTATCATCAAAAACGGTACGCATCTTTGATGGGCTATTGATTCAAGGGGTTACAATATAAGATGAAAGCATCATATTCAGAAGATGAAGAGAGGTTTCGCAAAGAAATAAAGGATTGGCTGGTGGAAAATGTTCCGCCGGAAGTACGGGACAAGACCCTTGGTGGAAGCACCCTGGATCTTGATTTGATGATTAAGTGGCATAAAACTCTTTATGAAAAAGGCTGGGTTGCTCCACATCTTCCCAAAGAACTGGGGGGGGCAGGTTTCAGCCAGGTG
>DAOWMW010000222.1 GCA_030642865.1 Desulfobacteraceae bacterium | reverse complement strand
TGAGCGCTTACAACAGTTGCTTCCCTGCCGGTACCTCCATCTTTTTTATTATAATCTTCATCATGGTAAATTTCAAGTATGGCAGATGTATTTTTAAAAATTTCACTTCCCACGGAGGCAAGGAAACGTTCTTCAGGAAGACATGGCAGATCCTCTGTCCCCTGGTAACCAATGGCAAAAGTAACTTCTTTACCTGTTATTTCAGCGGTTACAGCGGCTTCAATATTCCAGGTTTCAGGCTTTAATTTTTTAAAATATTCACAACCAACGTCATAATCTTCTGTTGCTCCGAGATATTCACCTATGAGCATAAAGGGGCCGCTCTTTAAGATAATATGCCCGGCAAAACCCGGCACATTATCCTTTATTATGCCTGGTATAAAGGAATCTGAATCAATATTATCAATATAATCAGCCCCTGCATCGAAAAATAGAGCCTCATTTTCAAAGAAATAACCAATGTTTCCGCCAAAGGTTTCCACCTTTTCCCTTTCATGGCTCTGCTTTATATCCCCTTTAAATGCGTATGCGGAAGCATAAAAACCATTTTGCTCTAAACCAAGCAGAAGAGCACTTTCCCTGGTTTCACCAAGCTCCAGAGTGAGAGGATCCTGTATCATATTTGTTTCAAACTTTCCAAAAGGGACATACATTTTACCTGCAGTAAGATACAAGGGACATTTCTCTGTGTTCCCTATTGTAATGGTTCCCTCATCAACAACCACATCTTCTGTATCATCTTCTTCCCACAAAAGAAGAATATGACCCGAGACCCATTGGTTTATCATAGCATCCAGGCCAAGCTCAACAGTTGCAAGGGTTATATCGCTTGAATCCCTTTTGGATAAACTGCTATTTCCAAAGTCTGTTTTGTCACTTGTAAAAGCTTCAACCTCTATGAGTCCACTTATTTTGACTTTTTGCAGCCAGTCTAACGAATCCTTGATTTCAGCAGTATCCATACCCTGGTGTTCCTGCACTATCACCTGTGGCCCTGGAGTTTCACTTTCGATACCTGCTTCAACAGCTTCCTTTAGACTGGACGCTTCATCCGAGGTAATCACCCCCTTGCTCTCAAGCAATTTGAGCAAAAGTTCCGTATCCTGATGCATGGCATAAGAATTAGCAATGAAAAAAAACAGCGTCCCCATCAAACAAAATAAAAACAAATTTAACTTTTTCATATTCCTTCTCCAAAAATAATAGTTTAAAAAAAAAATAACCGCACGATTCAAAACTAAAAACCTTATAGACAGCTAAAATTTTTACCATACCGATAGTACAGAATCAACTTTTTTTGTCAAGTATAAATTTCCAGCTAAATAACTTCACTCCATTATTGGTGGTTGAAGTATTATACCTCCCTCTATCCTTGTGAAATTATTTGTATGAAAATCCACAGCTCAACGAATGGCCGAAATTAGAAGCAAACCTTAAAAGAGGTAAAACCCCAGGGCTTTATCACCGGGATCCCCCGGATCTGATGAGAAAAACTCAACCCCCATCCGGTTTCCATCAATTCTTCTTATTACAACCTCTTTTTTTATTAAGGTTTTTTTTTTGTCATCCAGCTTGAATTTCAGTGAAAATTTATCACCCTCTTTTAAAGTAAGGAGCCTGTTTAATTCAAGCTGCAGGCCGGTGCGGGAGATGTCTTTGACTTTAAGTATCCCCTTTTCAATTTCCTCGCAGCAGGTGTCATTAAGATTGGGAACAACACAGGTGTACGTGGCAATAAGGTCGACCTTTTTCCTGAAAAATCTTCTCCTCTCCAAAATTACAGGGCAGGAATGTCCGCATGCACATTTGCAGGTAACCTTTGACGAGTTAGCGAGATTTTTGTAGCTTGACAGATCCATTATCCGTTTTTTGCCACATTCAGGACAGACAAAAATCGCTGTTTTGTCTTTAGCAACATAGACTTTTTCAACCATGAACCTATCCTTTCTTAAAAAAATGACATTTGATTAAAATAATCTTTTTTGTTAAAATAATTATTCAAAACAGAATATTAGTCAAGATAAAAAATATTTTTTTAATAAATTTTACGATAAAATGCATAAAATCCTGTAATGTCCGCTTAGACTCTCGCGAGGGAAAATTTATAGTAATGAATCATAAAATCAAATTTGGTAACTGGCGCGATATTCTGGCTTCAAGTATAATTTCTGCAGGGGATCTGGCAGAGTATTTTTCCATAAATCCTGTTAAGGTTGAAAAAGTAACAAAGCTGTTTCCCATGCTAATAAATCCATATTATTTATCTTTGATAAAAAAAAAAGGTGATCCCCTGTGGAAACAGGCTGTTCCTGATGAAAAAGAACTTGAAAATTACGATTATTCTGATGACCCCCTCCATGAAGAAGCGCAAGCTCCTGTTTTAAATATTGTCCATCGCTATCCTGACAGGGTCTTGTTTCTTGTCTCCAGCAGGTGTGCAGTATATTGCCGTTTTTGCATGCGGAAAAGAATGATTGGCGGACCCGGGGTAACAGAAAAAAGATTGGAGGATGGGATAAACTATATCCGCCAGGAAAAAAAAATCAGGGAAATTCTGGTTTCCGGAGGGGACCCCCTCCTTTTAGAGAATGAACAACTGGAAAATATTCTGGCGCGGCTACATTCGATTTCCCATGTTGAGGTAATACGCATCCATACCAGGGTCCCTTCTGCGCTCCCCCAAAGGGTAACAAAAAAACTTGCTGATATGCTAAAAAAATATCATCCTGTTTTTCTTAATATCCATGTTAACCACCATTGGGAAATTACACCCGAATCAAAAAGAGCATGCGCAATCCTGGCAGATGCAGGGATCCCTTTGGGGAGTCAAACTGTTTTTTTAAAGGGGGTAAATGATAATGCCGGAGAAATAAAATGTTTAATGCGGGGACTTCTCAGTATAAGGGTCAGGCCTTATTACATCCATCATCCTGACTGCGTAAAGGGAACAGGGCATTTTCGATTCCCCGTTGAAAAAGGGATGGATATAATGAAAAATCTTTACGGCCATATATCAGGAATGTGTATTCCCCAATATATGATAGACCTTCCAGGGGGATGGGGGAAGGTACCCATTGTTCCTGAATATGTTGAGAAAAGGGATAAAGAGAACCTGATTGTAAAAAATTATCAGGGAGTTGTCTGTAAATATCCCAACAACACCAGAAGGATCGAATAATTCTCAGTTACCCCCAATGGTGTCCGGTTAGGAAATTGCAAGAAACAAAATAAACAAAATACGGAAAGTTTAATTGTTTTTTCCGCTATTGCGAATAAATTTCTTGAATTTCTAAGTTTGCTTCGCCGAAATTGCGAAACTCGCTCGTGCCGCGCTCCAACAATCGCATTTTTTTGGCTGTTTTTTTTTT
>DAOWMW010000052.1 GCA_030642865.1 Desulfobacteraceae bacterium | reverse complement strand
CTTCATAATATAGCAAAAAGTTTCAATCAGATATTGATCGGGATCCACCATCACCGGATAGATTATCCTGAAAAACAGCCTGCGAACGGAGGGAAGCATACAAGTGGGAGTATTGATAACAAGCAGTTTAAATCGGCACCCGGAGAATCTGAAGGTAATAAGAAAAAAAGCCCAGGAAGTCTTAAACGTCTTGGAATCTCCTGATGGAGAACTTTCCATCTCAATTATTGGCGATTTAGAGATTGCAAAGTTAAATAAAAAATATCTTAACAGGGAGGGCCCCACCAATGTGATAGCATTTCCCATGCAGGAGGGGGATTTCTCAACAATTAATTCTAACCTTCTTGGTGATGTGGTAATATCGATTGACACTGCAAAAAAAGAAGGTGAACTGGCTGAAATTACTACAAAAGAAAGATTTTATCAACTTCTTGTTCACGGGATTCTCCACCTTTTTGGCTATGATCACGGGGAATCTGAAGAAGCTTTAGTCATGGAGAAAAAAAGTAAAAACATTCTTGTTATGCTAAATGAAATTGATTTTAATACAGATTCTTCAGGGCAGTATTAAATAAGGGGGTTTTTTATGGCTGGTTTGGCCGTAAACGTTGATCATATTGCCACATTAAGAGAGGCGAGAAAAATATCATATCCGGATCCTGTGGCCGCTGCAGCTCTTGCAGAGCTTTCCGGAGCAGATGGTGTGGTGGTCCATTTGCGCAAAGACAGAAGACACATCCAGGACAGGGATGTGGAAATTTTAAGACAGACTGTTCAAACAAAATTGATTTTGGAAATGGCGCCAACGCCGGAGATGGTTAGAATAGCAACGAATATTAAGCCGGATGTTGTGACCCTGGTGCCGGAAAAAAGAGAAGAGCTCACCACAGAAGGGGGTTTTGACCTGATTGTCCATAAAAATATCATGGAAGAGACTGTTGCCGTGCTGAAAAACAGCAATATATCTGTTAGTATTTTTATAGATCCGGAGCCGGAGCAGATTAAGATTGCCCATAAAATAGATGCGGATATAGTCGAAATCCATACAGGAAAATTTTGTGATACACCAAAAGCAACAAAACATGACAAGGTTTTTTCTGCAATTATTGATTCGGTTAAATTTGCGCATAAACTTAAACTTGGTGTGCATGCAGGGCATGGGATATGTTATAGGACAATTAAGGCATTTAAAGGGCTAAATGAAATAGATGAATTCAGTATTGGCCACAGCATAATTTCCATGGCCGTCATGGTCGGCATGCAGCAGGCTGTAAAACAGATGCGTGATCTGATTAATGCCCTGTAGGCTGTGAAAAAAATATTATGTAACTATTCAGCCAATATCTGTTGTGATACTTGAATCAGTGTATCACAACAGGGTAGTTACAAAAAAAATTTGATTTTCCAGGAAATGATTGCTTTATGGATCTTGTTACAGCAAAAGAAATGCAAAAGATGGATTTTTTGACCATAGATTCCTTTGGTATTCCCGGCAGAGTTTTGATGGAAAGCGCGGGAAGGGGGGCTACGGATTTTTTTTTAGAGAAGTTTTCATCTTCTCAAAAAAAAAGAGTGGGGGTATTAGCGGGAAAAGGGAACAATGGGGGGGATGGATTTGTTATTGCCCGTTATCTGGCTCAGAAAAATTTTATTGTTACAGTCTATCTTTTAGCTGAAAAAAATGGGGTGAAAGGAGATGCAGAAGCGAACCTTAAGCTTTTGGTCCCCCTTGATATCCCTCTGGTGGAAGTTGTTGATGAAACAGTTTTTGCAAATTACCAGACTTCAATGAAACACCAGGATATATGGATAGATGCTATATTAGGAACAGGGCTGCAGTCAGATGTTAAAGGTTTTTTCAGAATAATAATTGAATTTATTAATAATTTAAAAAAGCCTGTATTTGCTGTTGATATACCTTCGGGGTTAAATTCAGAGACCGGGGTCCCCCGTGGGGTTTGCATTAAGGCAGATGCAACCGCAACATTTGCTTTTGCAAAACCAGGCCATTTTCTTTTTCCTGGTGCTTATTATACAGGGGAACTCAAGATCGTTGATATAGGGATACCAGCACATATTGCCAGACAGGTTAATCCTGAGCAATATCTTCTGACCCGGGATTTCATATGTAATTCTGTTTTGCAAAGGGCACCAGACGCTCATAAGGGGACTTCGGGACATCTTCTTGTAATAGCAGGATCCACAGGAAAAACCGGAGCAGCGGCTTTGACTGCGACTTCGGCAATGCGGACAGGGGCAGGTCTTGTATCTGTTGCGATTCCGGGTAGTTTAAACAGTATAATGGAAGGTCTGGTTGTGGAAGCAATGACCCATCCCCTCCCTGAATCCAGGGAAGGTATCATTGGCCGGGCTGCTTTTGAAAAGATTATGGAGCTTTCATCCGACAAACAATGTCTTGCCCTGGGCCCCGGACTTGGAACAGAGCCTGGAACAAGGGAATTGATATGCAGCATAATTTCAAAAAGTTCTGTTCCTCTTGTTCTGGATGCGGATGCCTTAAACAGTATAGCTGGAAATCTCGGAATCCTGCAGCACCTTAAAATTCCTGTTATTTTAACCCCCCATCCTGGAGAAATGGGAAGATTAATTAATAAAACACCTGGTGAAATTAATCAGGACAAAATAGGATGTGCCAGGGATTTTGCTGTTAGACATAAGGTTTATCTTGTGTTAAAAGGGACAAGAACAGTAATTGCCAGTCCCGACGGAGGGGTCTATCTAAATCATACAGGAAATTCCGGTATGGCTTCCGGAGGTATGGGTGATGTGCTGACAGGAATTATTGCGGGACTTGTAACCCAGGGATATCCTCCAGAAACAGCTGCCTGTATGGGCGTTTATCTTCATGGTTCTGCTGCTGATCAGCTTTCCAATCTTAAGGGACCTTTTGGCTTTCTTGCCTCGGATGTCATGACCTGTATACCGTCTGTTTTGGCTGCGGTGGTTTTATGACTGGATCTGTATTTAATTTTGTGTCACATTCATATGACGAAACCTATTTGTTTGGGGAAGATGTCGGAGCGTCTCTTTTCCCTGGCGCAATTATTGCCTTGACAGGGGAACTGGGATGCGGAAAGACTTCCTTTGTAAAAGGGCTGGCATCCGGCATGGGTATTTCGAAAAATTATTATATTACCAGCCCCACATTTACCTTGATAAATGAGTATCCTGGCAGGCTTCCTTTGTGCCATGTGGATCTTTATCGCATCTTTTCTGCAAATGATTTATATGAGATCGGTCTTGATGAGATTTTTGATAAGGGTTGTGTGGTTGCCATTGAATGGGCTGATAAAATGAACGAAAAATATCTTCCTAAAAATTTTACGGTTCATTTTGAATTTGTTGATGACAATTCTCGGCAAATAAGTATAACTCCCTATGGAGATGAAGCAGTTAGACTGTTAAAAAATATAAAAAATATAGATTTTCATATAAATAAATTTACATAGTTGTCAGTCAAAACTTTGTAAAATTATTTACTGTCCAAACAAAAAAATAATTTTTGTTCAGGGACTAATAATTTGAAAATTTATCAGAATTCAGGGAAATTAATGAGTAACAAAATAGTAATAAATGCTGTTGATCCTGAAGAATGCAGGGTTGCAAATATAAAAAACAGCAAACTTGTTGAATTTCAGATTGAAACCGACACAAAAGAAATTCTTCATGGTAATATTTATAAAGGGGTGGTCACCAGAGTTGAACCGAGTCTTCAAGCCGTTTTTGTCGATTACGGAGGACAGCGCCATGGTTTTTTGCAAAAAAATGAAATTCATCAGGATTATTTCCAGGACAACCCTAACAAAGATCATTCCATATCAAACCTGGTCAAGCGGGGGCAGGAGCTTCTTGTGCAGGTGACAAAAGATCCATTCATGAAAAAAGGGGCCATGCTCACCACTTTTATATCTTTACCCGGACGCTATGTGGTTTTTATGCCTGGCAGTAAAAGCAGGGGCGTTTCAAGGAAGATAGATGATGAAAAAGAACGGGAGCGATTAAAAAAATTAATGGGAAGCCTGACATTATCTGATGATTTTGGGCTGATTGTACGTACAGCAGGGATAGGGTGTACAAAAAAACAGATTACAAAAGATTTAAATTATCTTCTGCGGCTTTGGAAAGATATTCAGCAAAGGGTTAATGACGAAAATGCGCCATCCATCCTTTATAAGGAAAGCAATCTTGTTGTAAGGTCTTTAAGAGATTATTTTACTCCTGATATTACTGAAATTCTTGTGGATGATGAATCGGTTTGCAAGGAGGTCAGAGCTTTTATCAGGATAATATCCCCCAAGTCTGTGAAATATGTTAAGCACTATAAGGGGAAAAAACCAATATTTACAAAGTTTCAACTTGAAAGTCAGATTGCATCAATATTTAAAAGTAGAGTTAACTTGAAATCTGGAGGTTCCATTGTAGTAGAGCAGACGGAGGCTTTAGTCGCTGTGGATGTAAATTCTGGGAAGGCCAACAAAGGTGCTTCCATTGAACAGACAGCCTTTGAAACAAACCTGGAAGCTGCCGAAGAGATCGCGCGACAACTCCACTTGAGGGATTTAGGGGGGCTTGTTGTGTTAGATTTCATTGACATGAAAGATCCAAAACATAAGTTGAAAATTGAAAAGGCCATGAAGACTCATGTAAAAGCAGATAAGGCCAAAACAAAAATCGGTAAAATATCAAAATTCGGCTTAATGGAGATGTCGAGGCAAAGGATCAGGCCATCAATTGAACATAGTAGTTTTACCCCTTGTAAATATTGCCATGGTAAAGGGCAGGTCCCCTCTCCTGAGATGCTGGGCCTTGGATTTTTGCGTAAACTGAAACTTGAAATTTTGAAAAATGAAATAATATGTGTGGAGGGAGTTGTTCCACCCGCTGTGGCATCATATCTTTTGAATAAAAAGAGAAAAGTTATTCTTTCTCTGGAAACAACGCGGGGAATTGACATCATTATTAAGGGGGATGGAACAATGGTCCCTGGAGATGATAAAATTACATGTACTTTTAAGCCTTCATCAAACTAATTTGATAGCCTTAAATCATGTTAAGGGCTCGCTCAAAAATAACTTAACATTTTAAGCGTCGATCCCTCCTGCCTGACTGCGTTACGAAAACGTATAAATATCTTGATATTCCTGCGTTTTCGCGCCTTGGCAGGCAGGCGCCTCAACACTTAAAATTGCCAATTTATTTTTGAGCGAACCCTAAGGGTTTGATATTTTTGCTGCTGATTTATTTTATCTTTTTGGAGGATTATGCCCAGGCGAAAAAGAACGATTTCCCAAAAAATATTTACCTTTGCAATTATTTTTGCGGTACTTGCTGCGCTTTTGATAATCGGTTCCTGGTTTTTTAAAAAAGAGAAAACACCCCCTGCTGCTGTTTCAGTAATCCCGGGGAAAAATATTCCCGTATCAAAACGGACCCTCATAGATTATGATAAAATAAAAAAAGATTCAGACGCAGATACAGAGACAGCCTTATTGATGGAAAAACGGAAAACGGAATTTGGTATGGGCAAAGGTGTTGATATGATTATTAAGTCTGATGAATTATTTAAAGTGGGTGATTCCACTGTTCCCATGCAGACAATAATAGATAAAATACGCCTTAAATCAGGAGATATAATCGAAAAATCCATTAACGGAGATGCAGATTCCTTAAAAGAAAATGTCGAAACATTCGGAATATATGTTGTCCAGAGAAATGATAATATATGGAATATACATTTTAAATTTTTAAAGGATTATTTCGATTACAGAGCTATTTCCATTGCCCCTACCTCTGACGAACCTGATAAGCTGGGTTACAGTTCAGGGATTGGAAAACTTTTGAAATTTTCTGAGCATATTGTAAATATTTACAATATAAAAGAAAACCGGCTCGACACTGATATTAACCTTATTCAACCCTTAAGCAAACTTGTCATTTATAATATGACACAGATCTTTGCACTGCTTGATTCCATTGAATATGATAATGTAAATCACATTCAGTTTGATGGTGAAACGCTCTGGATATCCTCTGAAAGGTAGCTGTAGATCGTCAGTCAAATAATTTTAACCTGTGCGGTTAGCCCTTAGGGCTCGATCAAAAATAACTTAGCATTTTGAGCGTCGATCCATCCTGCCTGACTGCGTTACGAAAACGTATAAATATCTTGATATTCCTGCGTTTTCACGCCTTGTCAGGCAGGCGCCTCAACACTTAAAATTGCCAATTTATTTTCGATCGAGTCCTTAATATAGTCAAAAAAATAATCAGGCACCATCTGAATATGGGCACTGTCCAAATAGTGCCCCAAAAAACGGGGAAATTAACAGTTTTCATTGAAACATTAAATAAATACACAGATTACATATAAAATCAAGGGTAACTATTTGGCTAATCTGTATGACGTCAGGTATAATTGATTAATTTATTGAAAATTTATATCCATATATGCTATCTGTTCAAGCTCATGACAAATTTCATTTTCATGACAAATTTTTTTTTTAAAAACTTCAATAAAATAAAATTTTGAAAATGAGGAACTCATATGAAAGGTTTGCAATTATCAGAAAAATACTATGCTGCCCATGGAATTGATATGATAGAAAAAAAATTTCCGAAATATAAAGACAGAATCGCCACAGGTCTTGTTGGCGAAGGTTCGGAGTGTTTCGGTTTTGATGACAAAATTTCCAGGGATCACGACTGGGGGCCAGGATTCTGCTTATGGCTCACCATGGAAGATTACAAGGCTATCGGCAAACAGCTTCAGGCCGAATACGAAAAACTGCCTCAAACCTACAGAGGCAATAAACGGCTTATAAGTGAATGGGGAAGCGGCAGGGTCGGTGTCTTTGAAACAGGGCCATTTTACAGTAAATTCATTGGGAGGCCTGAGCCTCCGGATTCCCTTGAAGAATGGCTTTACCTGCCGGAAGATTACCTTTCAAAATGTACCAACGGCAAAGTCTTCACAGATCCTTTAGGGGAATTTACCAAAATAAGGGATAAACTCCTAAATTTTTATCCCGATGATATCAGGCTGGTTAAAATAGCGGCAAGATGCATGTCATGCGCCCAGTCAGGGCAGTATAATTTTATGCGGTCTGCGGCCAGAAAAGAACGCTTTCCCCTTTTTTACTCTGAAATAAAATTTTGCTCCGATATTATATCGATGATTTTTCTTTTAAACAGACGATATACACCTTTTTATAAATGGATGCACCATGCGCTCCAAGCTCTTCCCATACTTGGCGATTTTTTATATACAAGAATAAACGATTTGATCGGAACCCTGGATTATAAGAAAAAAAATGAAATTATTGAACATATATGCACAGAAGTGATAAAAAAATTTAAAGAGGAGGGACTAAGCGATTCTTCCAGTGACTTTCTCCTCGACCACGGCCCCATTATCCATGGCAAAATAAAGGACCAGAACCTGAAACAAAGGGATGTATGGTTGGGATGATCTTCGCTATTTTTTGACCTGTGCGGTTAGCTATCAGGTGTTAGCTTTTCCATGAAACTATTCAACATCTGCCTGGTCTTGTTACATTTGCCGACCTGATTTCAACCTAAGGGTTCGCCCAAAAATAAATTGGCAATTTTAAGTGTTGAGGCGTCTGCCTGGCAAGGCGCGAAAGCGTAGGAATATCAGGATATTTATACGTTTTCGTAACGCAGTCAGGCAGGATGGATCGACGCTTAAAATGTTAAGTTATTTTTGGGCGAGCCCTAAGGGCAAACCCTGTGTGGTTGCCCGGTAGAATCCATTTCTGCCCTGCGGATATGAAAATGGACAGGGCGGGGATATGGAGTCCGCCCTACTTTGAAAAACCAGGGCATTTCGTCAGCAGGAAATAACATCCAGTGGATAAAAACATATCCTGTTATCATTTTGGCTAATAGCTAACTGCTAACTCCACAGCCTGCTATTTTTTAAGCCTTTAAATTTAAACTTACACGTGAGATTATTATGCAATTCAAAGTTTTAAAGTTTACTGTTGCAGCAATGTTTTTATTAATTTTTTCTGCATACGCAGAAGCAGGCCCTTCACCACCTGAATATTCAGAATCCCAGGATGATCTTGCATGTTTTGGGCCTAAACATAAAACTGTGAATATG
>DAOWMW010000255.1 GCA_030642865.1 Desulfobacteraceae bacterium | reverse complement strand
TTTCATCCCCAATCCTTAACGGATATACCCCTGTTCTTCGAGATAAAGAAGGACATCCTGGGCAGCTTCGTCAGGAGTCATCTCTTCTGTGTTTATTTCTATTTCAGGATTTAAGGGTGGAAAATAGGGATCATCTATCCCGGTAACCCCTTTAACCATGCCTAAACGTGCTTTTTTATATAACCCCTTTCTGTCTCTTTGTTCACATACCTCTATGGGAGTACTCATGTAAACTTCTATGTAGCCCCCATGTCTGCTTATTAATTCACGATTATAACGTCTTGGCTCCTCATAAGGGGCTATGGGAGCACAAATGGCAATCCCTTTATTTTTTGTAATTTCACTTGCCACAAATCCAATTCTGGTAATATTAAGATTTCTGTGTTCTTTAGAAAAACTGAGTTCACTGGAAAGATTCAGTCGAACAATATCGCCATCCAAAAGGGTTACTGGCCTGTCTCTTAGTTCCATAAACTTAACCATTAAAACTTTGGCAAGGGTCGATTTCCCGGAACCGGACAAACCCGTTAAAAAAATTGTAAAGCCCTGTTTTGATCTTGGCGGGTATGCAGACCTGAGCTCTGCAACCACTTCAGAACAGGAAAACCATTCAGGTATTTCCAGGCCGTTTTCAAGCCTTCTTTGCAATTCAGCCGAAGATATCTGTTTTATATTCATGCCCTGCGTTACTTCATCTTCAGGGATATACTGGGCTTTATCTTCCACATATATCATGTTTTTTAAAGGTACCATTTTTATCATGGTTTCATTTTCAAATGACCTGACCAGATCTTGAGCAGCATGTCCGGGATAAAATAATTTTTCCGAATCGCTGTTTATAAAAGGGTCTCCATGGTCATTTGAAACCATAAAATGACTGCACCCGTAATTTTTGCGAATAATCGTTTCCATGAGTGCTTCCCTGGGGCCTGCTTTGCGGGTTGCCAGGGGGATTAATCCCAGCAAAATCATATTTTTTGGATATTTTTTAATAATTTCCTGGTAACATCTAATCCGGGTATAATGGTCGAGATCTCCAGGATGTGTAAGCCCCACCGCTGGCTGCAGAAATATCCTTGCGCCTGCATCCCGCGCTGACCGTAAAGACATCTCTTTATGAGCAGAGTGGAGATATTTGTTCGCCTGAAATCCGATTACATTGCGCCACCCATGCTGGGCAAACAACCTGTGGGTTTCCGATGGGGTAAATCTCATATCTTTAAAATCGTAATGTATGGGGAGGTGAATCCCTTCAATATCTCCTCCAATATACCACTGGCCTGTTTTTTCATAAAGTTCTCTTACACCAGGATGTCTTGCGGGGTCATCAGTTCCAAAAACTGCTCTTGCCTCAAGAGCTTTATCCGGTTTCCAGATGCTTTTTATTGACAAAACAGCAAGCATGAACCCTTCTTCATCAGTGAGTCCTATGGAGTGAGCATCTTTTAAGGTCAAAGCTGTTTTGTCACTCACATCAAGGCATATGGGGATGGGCCACAGGGTTCCGTTTGCAAGGCGCATATTTTCCATGACAGATTCATAATCTTTTTGGCATAAATAACCTGTGAGGGGATAAAATCCCCTGGTTATAAGAAGCTCAAGATCACAAAGCTGCCTTTTGTTCAAGTGAACAGAGGGATAGCTTAGTGCAGCCTCCTTTAATCTTTCTATTCGTCTGAAATGGACAAGAAGGGTTTCCGAATAATCGTTTGTTATATTGATCTGGGATTTGTTTTTTGGCATTTATAGATCACTTATTATGAAATAATTGGGATAATATACCAATAAATTCAAAAGCTGTTTCTGAAAATAGCTAATTTATTCAAAGGGGCAGCTCAATTTGTTAATTATTCTTTTCACGTACCATAAAAAAACCTGGTTGTCCACAAGAAGATCAAAAATGCAGGAACATGATTCCGTGGGTAATTGCACATGATTAGGATCGTGAATTTTATAAATTACCCATAATTACTTGTTCTTGTGCCCGTCTTCCGTGTTGCATCAATGGCCAAAATTGCGTAGGGGCATCCCCTTGTGGGTGCCCAAAATGCTCCGAGTATGCAACCCTTGATGCGCCTTGAAGACGGCCACAAGCCCGGCGTAATTATGTGTAATTTATTTCATCCCCAATCCTAATTAATTTCTGCCACAAATGTGTCCGCCAGATCTACTGTTTTTTTCGTCACGGCCTGATTTTGGGGAATAGATCAGCAACACCAGGGCCCACGCAAAAATAACTTTGCATTTTAAACGCCAATCATCCCACCTTGCCAGCCATGCGCCTAAACATTTAAAATTGCGAATTTATTTTCCTGTGAACTCTAAAGGAACGGGGCTCTCTTCACCATGTTAAGCATAAAAAAAATTGGAAACATCGGTCGTACCTACCGCCATCTCAAACGCTATCGTCAGATTCTATCCATTTTTTTCAAATATGGATTTGAAGATCTCATAAAAAAGCTCAAGATCAGCCAATATATTGAGGCAGGTCTGCAAATAGTCTCAAAAACCAGCCACAGTCTCATTTCTAAACTTCCACAGGCTCAAAGAGTGAGAATGGCAATGGAAGAATTGGGGCCTGCATATATTAAACTGGGCCAAATGCTTTCAACACGGCCGGATTTACTTTCACCAGCCTTTATAAATGAATTTACCAAACTCCAGGATAATGTCCCACCTGTCTCCTTCTCAGAAGTAGAAAAAATCATTAAAGCAGAGTTTACCGATACTTTGGACAACCTCTTTACTTCTTTTGAAAAAACACCCATGGCCTCAGCTTCAATTTCCCAGGTTCACAGAGCAACGCTAAAAAATGGACAGGAGGTTGCTGTTAAAATCCAGCGCCCAGGTATCAGAAAGATCGTTGAAACCGAC
>DAOWMW010000076.1 GCA_030642865.1 Desulfobacteraceae bacterium | reverse complement strand
GGCTTCGGGGGAACCAATAATTGCATTATCAGATGCAATACGGATATCACAGGCTAAAGCCAGTTCATATCCTGAGCCAAGGGCATATCCATTAATAGCAGCGATGATGGGCTTTTCAAATTTAATAAGTCTGCGGGAAACATCTTGAAGTTCCTCCAGATATTCCCGGTATTTTTCAAGGCTTCTCCCTTTTGAGTCTTTTAAATCCGCCCCCGAAGAAAATGCCCTCCCTTCACCAGTTATTACAAGAACTTTAATTTCAGGATTTTTAGAAATGTCCTCCAAAGCTGCTTGAAGGTCAATCCACATTTGTTTATTCATAGCGTTCATAACCTTTGGGCGGTTCAATTTAATACAGGCAACAGATTGAAATTTATCATAAATAATAGACTCAAAATTCATAAAACGCTCCTTAACGGGGTTATAAAAAATCTTCAAATATCACAGCTTTTCGACCTGTGGGGATAGCTATCAGGTGTTAGCTTTGATGCGTCAGCAGGAAATCTGCAGCAAACATCCTGTGATCATTTTGGATAGGCTAACCCCACAGTTTGTAACTTTTTGGTTATACCTTCTTGTAATAATTCATTACTTGAACAATAGTATTTAAATATTCGGGTTGGTACTTTTTTTTCAGGTTTTTCAAAAAAATCGGAACACAATGAACGAATAATTGTTGGAATGGGACCAATAACCGGTTGCCGTATTGTTCCTTTGTAGGGGCACGGTGCCCGTGCCCTGCTAAAAGCTGGCTTGATGATTTTTCTGAAATCTTTTTTTAAGCTGAATTTCAGGATTCCACAAAAGCCATTTTTTTTCCCCTTTTTCGTGGAGAGTAAACATATCCCCATCTGCGGCGGGGGCCCCTTTTTTGTCTTTTTTATAATTTTCAGGGGTTGCCATGGCAATACCGCCAGCGACAATTGATGCAATTGTTTCAGCATCAATCTTGACCCCCGAGAAAATACCCCCAGTCATTTTTATGCCGCTGGCATTCCAGAATCTGGTATTTTTCCGAATAAGAGGGGTGTAAGGGGGAGAGATGTTAATATATACCCACACCCTGCTGGCATTGGGGGAAAGATCATAGCCTGTCACGCTCCCAATACGGATTTGCCGGTAATAAACAGGAGATTTTTTTTTTAACGAACCAAGGCGCCGGCTTTGGAGGATAATATTTAATCCTACCTCAATCTCTTCTTTAAAAGGGGGCGCCGCAAGAGCCGTGAGTGTAACAACAGGGTCTCCTTTTCCTGGTTTTAAGGCGATATATGGGCCGGTAATAATACTGTCAAGATTTTTTACCCCAAAGATGGTAAGCTCGGGGGCCACCAGCCAGATTCTGGTATCTTCGCGAAATAACATTTTAGACTCTTTATCCACAAGAACCGTGGCAATAACCGACTCCATACCCTTGCCATATACCACTTTTTTTACCTTCCCAAGGGCTATCCCCTGATATTTTATATCGACCCCCTCCTTAATCCCATGGGGGCTGGCAAAATTGAGAAAAATTTTTATTTTATCAGCATCAAGTGCAGCCTGGTAATCATTATAAAGTGTAAAAGAATGATTTTTTTTAACTGGTTCACCCGGAAACGGTAGAAAAAACCCAATACCTCCTGCAATAATACTTTTTAAAGAACCGGTTTTAATATGAACTCCGGAAAGATTTCCTTTAATATCTACGCCGCTTGCATTATAAAACCTGCTTGTTGTTTTAAGAAGGTGAGCATACTTTTTTTGAATGAAAGCATCAAGAATAATGTTTTCACCTTTTTCTGTCATTTGAAAACCGGTAATCTCACCAACTTCAACCTGTTTATAAAGGATGGGAGTCCCGGAAGAAACAGATTTAAGTGATATGGCCTGCAATTGTATTTTCACCCCTTTAGATTGCAGTACGGGAGTTGCGTCGATGGCCTTTTGGTAAGTTTGATAAAGGTGAAATATTTTTTTTTTATTCGGGCGGCGGGAATCGGCAGGGAGGGCCCCAGGGGTGATAAATGCAACCCCCCCTGTAAAAAGGGTTGTAAGCATTTCAGCTTTTACACTTACACCATCGAGGCCGGCATCAATATGAATGCCCCCTGTTTTCCAGAATATGGAATCAGACCTTACAAGGTAAGTGTATCTCGCATATATCAAAAAATCTGCTAAAATATGATTCCCGCCAGGGGCAAGGTCAAAAGCTGTGATCTCCCCCACCTGTAACTCTTTGTAAAAAACCGGAGCACCAATGGAAAAAGATCTGGAATTTTCAGAGACAAGGGTAAACTTTTTCCCTTGTCTCAGTATGCTTTTTGAATTTGGCTGTACCCCTGCTGTAAAATCATCGCAAAATTTTCCTCCCCCGGGTTCAAAAGTGATATATGCTCCCTTTAATATGGTCTCCATGTTCTGGATTCTATTAATTGAAAATTTCGGTCGTGCAACCCAGAATCTGGTTTTTTCCCTTAATATAAATTCCGATTCCGGGTTGATAATAATATTTGCGGTAACTCTTTTTTTATTATCCCTGTTAAAGGTGAGGCTGCTTACTGTTCCCACCTTCAGTCCACGGTACATAACTCTGGAAGTATCAGCCGCCAGGCCTTCAGCAGAACAAAGTTTAAGGGTCATATGAATCCCTGTCATGGAATCATCCAGGTCTTCATATAAAGTAAAAAAGTCGCCGTTTTCGGCATTAGGGCTATTTTTTTTTAATTTCGGTGTATACATCCCGATCCCGCCATAGATCAGAGAGGAAATGCTCTCCATCTCCAATTTAAAACCGGAAAGGTTTCCTTTAAAAGTAATACCGCTGGCATTCCAGAATTTGGTATTTTTTTTAACGAGATGGGCATATTCAGGCTTGATATACGCATTAATCAGAACATTTTGTTGGCTCATTAAAATATATCCCTGAACAGAACCAATGGGAATGTTATTAAAATAAATTTGAGATCCTTTTTGAAGAGAGCCAAGGGCAGCCGTGTTAAATTTTATATGGAGACCAGGGGCAGTAATGGGAAGAGATGGCGACTCGGCCAACCCTGTAAATTCTCTTGCCGGAAGCCTGGAAATGCCGGGTCTGGTTTCAAGATAACTCCCTGAAAAAAGAGTGTTAACACCGCTGATTTTACCAGCAGAAATTTCCGGACGCACAATCCAGAACAGAGTATCTTCCACAAGACTGTCTTTTAGTCTGGAATCCATTTCAATATAAAGGTCAACCCCCTTCATATTTTCATCGACTGTTATCTCCACAACCGTCCCAACAGGAATGCCCTTGTACATTATTTGAGTTTTACCTGGAACAACGCTTTCAGCATTTTCAAAATGAACAATTATCTTAATTCCGGCATCCTTGACACCTTTATAAAGGAGCCATCCTCCTATTACAAGAGCCACAACCGGCAAAATCCAGATCGGGGATATTCTGCTGCTTTTTTTAAGGAGGGGGGGGGTCATTTAATCTCCCTGGTTTTAATATTCATCCCACATGAGGCGTGGGTCAAAGGTAATTGCTGCAAACATGGTGACCACCACCACACCGGTAAAATATGCCGCAGCAGGCGCAGGCGCGATGGAGGATAGAATTCCAAAATCGATAAATGCCTGAAGAAGTGTTATTACAAAAATATCGAGCATTGACCAGCGTCCTACAAATTGAATAAATCTGAACATCAGAGCTTTCTGTTTTAATCTGGTTTTCCATTTAAAATGAATGGAAAAAAGTATCAGACTAATCCCTGTGATTTTAAAAAAGGGGATCAGAATACTGGCCGTGAAAATAATTATACCAATCCCATAGGAGCCTTCTTTAAAAAAGTATATAATCCCTTCCATTATTGTGGAATCATCAGGCACATTTCGGGAATATACCCGCATAACTGGTAAGAGATTAGCAGGAAAAACAAGAATGGCAGCAGTTATAAGCAGTGCCCAGGTTCGGCCAATACTGTCAGGCTTGCGAAAATGAATACTGGCACCGCATCTTGGGCACAGTCTGATTCTCATCCCATTTTTTTCAGTGGCTATAAGAACTTTATGACACCCAGGGCACAGGACAATTCCAGCCTTCATACCTGTTATGTAACCCACTCCATTTTTTTCAATATTTTTTTCCATGTTTAATTTTTTGTAATTATTCATCTGCTCTGATTACAGAGACAATGAATACAGGCCGTCACATAAATAATTTCAAGCTGTGCGGTTAGCCTTTAGCTATTAGCGAAATTATTCTCCTAAATCCTGTGATTACCATTTTTTCAGGCAAGGCTCTTTTCCTCGATAAGGCTCCAGAAAAGATTTTTATCCATGGACGTTGAGGAACAAAAAGTAATAATTAACAGACCTGTAAAAAAGAAAAAGCCATATTCATATTGAATATGTACCGCATGATACATTTTAATAATTGTTACCAGAATACCAATCATATATACATCAAGCATTTCCCATTCAGCTATAAAAGAGTGCCACCGCATGAACAGGGGAAGAAAATCTGGATAATATCTTAATTTAAGACACATGGAAATAACAAAAATCAGCAAAAGTTTGATCAAAGGAAAGAAAAGACTGGTTAATGCCACCATCAAAGAGACAAATAAATATCCCGTATCATAAAAATGGATAACCGCATCAAAAACAGAACAGCTTTGCTTAAAGCCGAAAGTGTCAAAAGTCATTAAAGGGATTAAGGAGGCTGGCAAATAGAGCAAAAGAGCGGTAATGCTTAAGGCCAGCGTTCTATTTATGGAATTTTTTTTTGGCTCACAAAGATGGCATCCGCACCTTGGACAAAAAAGGGCATACCCCACGTCAACACAGGGACTTTTAAAAAGCAGATCGCAATCATGACAGACTATTAATTCTGATATATCTGTTGTTTGAATTGTAGTTTTCATTTTTATTTGCGTATTTATTTCCACTTATACTGGATTAGGATCGTGAATTTTATAAATTACCCATAATTACTTGTTCTTGTGCCCGTCTTCTGTGTTGCATCAATGGCCAAAATCGCGTAGGGGCTCCCCTTGTGGGTGCCCAAAATGCTCCGAGTATGCAACCATTGATGCGCCTTGAAGACGACCACAAGCCCGGCGTAATTATGGGTAATTTATTTCATCCCCAATCCTTTAGGGAATAATGGCAAGAAAACAAAATAAATACAATAAATTTAATTAAGGATCGTGAATTTATTTCATCCCCAATTCTAACTATATTTTAACGTAAAGTTATTATTCCGGTAATATTTTCTTGATAATAATCAGTAATGATTTTCATTAGTTGCTGGTGAGAATAGATTGACATTTCAGTTTAAAGGGGAAAAATCATTTTTAATAAAAACAGTATAAATATTAAAAATATCTGGAAATTATCATTAAAAATTATAATCAATATACTTATTATTTATATCATTTTACTTCTTTTAATCGGCCTTGCAAAAACAATATTTTCAATGAAAGCTTTTTTAAATATGGAACAGTTTGGGGTTGGATTTGGTAAAGCTGTTACAGATATTTTGACTTTTTTAGTAATCATAGAACTTTTCCGAAGTTTTGTTGAATATTTTAAGGCAAAGCGATTTCGCCTTCACAGTATGATAGACCCTTTTATTATCTTTGTTGTTCGAGAACTCATAATAATCCTTTACTCCCAGGAAAAAATTATCTGGCAAAATCTTATTGGCTTTGCATTTTTGATACTTTCCCTGGGAATTGTTCGTACGCTGGCTGTTTTGTTTAGTCCAGAAAATGAAGAATAAAAAAGGAAGAGTATACATTTGTGAAAAAAGCGCTGCTTTTATTAAGGGGTTCACTTAACAGTCTGTTGCAAAACGCTAATTTGCCCAATCTCTTTGTCGAAAAATGGATTTAACAGGTAATGCATTAATAAAGATTTGTTCAATTTGTGCAAGACTTTCAGGAAGATCAGATGGACTTCCTGGTACTGCTAAAAAGGTTGCCGGTTTTTGGGGAGCAAGTATTCCTCCGTTTTTAATTCCCAATAGCCTTGCGCCGTTAAAAGTGGCGCATTTTACAGCGTTAGCTATACTGTATCCAGCTTCTATGAATATCTTTAATTCTTCAATCACGGAAATTCCATGGTGAACACCCAGACTCCCTGAATCGGTTCCCAGGGCAAGGGGAACTTTAAGTTTTCTTGCAAGTGCCATCTGTTTGATCTGGGATTTAAAATTTTTCAGTGCCCCTGCAGATTCAGCGCTGTTTTTGTCCAGAATTTTTGAATAAGCTTTCATGGTATAAGCTGTGGGAACCCAGAAAATATTTTTTTCAGCCATGATTTCCATATTTTCCCTTCCCATGAAAAAGCCATGCTCAATGGAATCACATCCTGCCTTTATAGCACTGTTAACCGGTATTTTGCCATTTGCATGAACCATTACCTGCAGCCCCAGACTCTTTGCTGCATTTATAGCATGTATGAGGCTTTTTTCTG
>DAOWMW010000215.1 GCA_030642865.1 Desulfobacteraceae bacterium | reverse complement strand
TTTTCCCTTGTTGGCCGCGAGAATTGCTGCTGCTTCGCATACGCTTTTTACTCCTACATGCTTTTCCACCATAAGAGATGGTGATTTAATTTTGTCTACTTTGGCTAAATCATTTTTAGTGTAATATTTAACCGGTAGTTTTAATTGTTCGGCAAGGGCGGTGATTCCTGCTTCATCAGCCTTTAAATCGATTGTACCTATCTGTTTTAAACTGTTTAGGGAGAGACCCGATTCTTCCAGGACTTTAAAAAGGAAACCCCTGATTTCATCAACAGGGGTCATTCTGTTGCACCCTATCCCTGCTGTTAATGTTTTAGGCCGGAGGAGAAGGAAAGTAGCGGGCAGATCCATGAGTATATCGTCGATGAAAACAGATGGTCTTTTTTTTGAATATTCTAAAAAATCTTTTTTATCAACAGAGGCATAAAGGCTTTTCCGGGGAATATCTCCCTTTATAAATCCCAGGGGGTCATGAATTCCTATTTTTTCTCCGGCTAAAAGGGCCATGCTCACCTTTTTAATCGCCCCAGGATTTTCAATAAAAAGGCCTCTTTTTTGTGCTATGAGATCTATGGCAGGTACAAGGTTTAAGTCGGTGGCAGTGGTGATCACAGGATTTGCGCTGATTATGCCCGCAATTTTTTTTGTCAGCCTGTTGGCACCCCCCAGGTGCCCTGAAAGGAGGCTTATTACATTTATACCTTTTTCGTCCATCACAACAACCCCGGGATCAGAGGTTTTTTTCTGGATATGGGGGGCGATTATTCTGACCACAATACCGGTGGACATGATGAAAATATGGCCGTGGTAATCACTAAAAACGTTTGCTACAGATTCTCCCAGCCGGTCAAACCTGTATGCTTCGCCAGAATATGATGACAATGTACGGGAAAGATGGAGGCGGGCAGCAGGAAGTTTATCTAATATCATTTTGGCTATTTTCAGGCCATTTTCTGTAATAACCCAGAGGGCTATTGTTTTATTTTCTATTTCCACCGCTTTTTTCAACCCCTGCATCCGTGGGTGAAATCTTTGTCATAGAGTTTTGATTTGAATTTTAGTGTATCATGGTCTATATTGAGGAATTTCCCTGTGATAATAAGGGCCTGCCGCGTTATTTTTTCCTGCCGGACCTCTTTTTCAAGGTTTTTCAGGGTTGTAAAAATAATTTTTTCTTCAGGCTGACTCACGCAATATGCAATAGCACATGGAGCATCGCTGCCATAGGCTTTTGAAAGTATTGATGAAACTTCATCAACCATGGATATACTAAGATAGATGGCCATGGATGCCTGGTGACTTGCCAGGGATTTTAATGCTTCTGCTTCAGGTACCGGGGTTCTTCCTTCCATCCTGGTGAGAATCAGGGTCTGGGATACTTCGGGAAGGGTGAATTCTACCCCCATGGCAGCAGCAGCAGCAAAGGCTGCTGTTACTCCTGGAATCACGGAGTAGGGGATCGATTTTTTCTTAAGTTCAACAAATTGTTCAAAAATTGCTCCGTAAAGGCTGGGGTCCCCGGTATGAAGGCGAACAACCCGTTTCCCCTCATTATACCCTTTGGCAGTTATTTCGATTATCTCATCAAGATGCATGGAGCTGCTGTTTAATAAGGTGGTTGTTTCAGCCTTTGTCCATTTTAAAACCGCCTCCGGTACGAGTGAGCCTGTGTAAATAACAATGTCAGCCTCAGAAAGAGCTTTTTGGGCTTTTACTGTTATCAGTTCAGGATCACCCGGGCCTGCCCCTGCAAATATCACAGGGTATTTTTTTAAATCTTTGGTCATCTTATTTTATCCTCATCTGTTTTCCCAGGGCATTCCCGGGCTAATATACCAAGTTTTGTCGTGGGTATATGAAAAATTACACTTTTTCTCCTGAAATTATCCATACCGGATTCAATGCTTCAAGGCGTTCACCCCAGGGCATTTCACGTCCCCGGCTCACTTGCAGATGAATAATATCTTTTTTTAATCTCCAGGTATCAAATACTTCAAAAATGGAATTTAAACTGGAAATTAAAACGGTATTTATGACAATAATTCCCCCTGGCTTAAGGCGAGGCAGGGCAGATTTTATTATTTCAGGAAGTTTTTCCCCTCCACCGCCGATAAAGATACGATCCGGATCAGGGAGAGCATCCATACATTCGGGAAGTGTTCCATGTATTATATCAATATTTTCAACTTTAAATTGTTTTATGTTTTTCTCTATATGATTTATCCTTCCCGATATTTTTTCAACTGCGAATATGTGGCCTTTTTTGATGGTAATTGATGCTTCAATACTTACAGAACCGCTTCCTGCGCCAAGGTCCCAGAGGATGTGACTGTTTGCCATGGCCAGTTTTGATATGCTCACAGCCCTTATCTCAGCCTTTGTTATGAGTCCATCTTCATGGGAAAACCATTTTTCATGTAACCCCGGCCTGAGCTCTTTATTATACTTTTTTTCCTGGCCATGGTATATGAGTACCACAAGGTTAGGCTGGAAAAATTCTAATTTGTCGGCATCCAGTAAAGAGTGCCACCCTGTTTTCTCTGATGGGGTTCCCAGTTGTTCAAATACACACATTTTATAGCCGGTTATATTTTTTTCAAGGAGGAATTTTGCAATCCATGCAGGATTTCTTTCCGGATCTGT
The DNA here is from genome assembly GCA_030642865.1 of Desulfobacteraceae bacterium. Classification (GTDB taxonomy): domain Bacteria; phylum Desulfobacterota; class Desulfobacteria; order Desulfobacterales; family BuS5; genus DAOWMW01. Next base: position 866 of record DAOWMW010000215.1, on the reverse strand, counting down.
GAATATGGCAATCTTTTGATTTTTTTCAAGGGCGGATATAAACTGTTTTTCACTTTTTCTGCCATGAAAGCTTATGACGCATGCATCATTCCAGGATTTTTTGATACGGGAAAAAGCTGCTGCAACAGATGATATGTTGGGGTATAATAAAACATTTTCAGGCCCCAGCCCCATGGACAAACGTTCCCCAATACCAAAAAAAAGGGGGTCTCCCGATGCCAGAACTACAACGGATTTTTCTGGTATCCGGTTTTTGATTAATTCAATGAGCCCTTTTATATCTTTTGTGATGGGTATTTTTTCGGCAGGGCTTTTTTTGAAAAAATCGAGAAGCCTGGGGCCCCCTGCAATTACATCTGCTTTGCTGATTAATTCCAGGTGGCTTTCTGTTAAGTCAGAAGGGGATAGACCCATTCCTATGATGGAAACCTTTTGCATTTATTCTCCTGCCTGCGGATTGCCTGTGCCCATTAAAAAGCTATGGGTTGGTTATGCCTTTTCAAAATCAATAAAGCTTTTTTTTTTGAGATGGCCTGAAATGAACTTGTGAAGCACGCTCTCCATGCCTTGGTTCGGCAGTTTTATTAATTTTGTAAAAATTCTCCCTCAAGCTCTGGCTCTCCATCTTCAAGAAGCATTTCAATATCCTCTTTTAAATTTTTGTTTAATGCATCTAATGTTTCTGCTTGTGAATGTGCCCCTGGAAAACCAGGAACAGAAGCGATATAAAGGTCGGTGTCTAAGCATTTTTCAATTACTGCTGTAAGAAGTTTCACTGATAAATTCCTTCTTCTTTTCCCTGACAAAAATAATAAGAATTATTGAAATTATACTGCACAGGGCCAAAAAATACCATGCAGGGGTGT
>DAOWMW010000064.1 GCA_030642865.1 Desulfobacteraceae bacterium | reverse complement strand
TTTGCCGGGGCTCGCTCAATGAACTGAAGCCCCCCCTTTTCCATCCCGAATTCCTGCATCACTGCTTTTGCAAGATCCTTTCCAACATCATTTTTATCTCTGTTTGTTTCTATTTTAAATTCGGCTGCAACTGTTTTTAACTTGGCTTCATCTTTAATCTCATACCCCTGAGCTTGTCCCTGGGAGGCAAGGAGGAGGGTATGGACAATATCTCTTCCATGATCTGAATGAGCAGCGGCTCCTGCGGCAATCATCCTCCCCAGATTCCTTGCCACAATAACATCAGCAGTGGCACCGCAAACACCTTTTTCAGGTTCACCTCCAAATGGATTTATTCTACATGGCCCCATATTACAAATTCTACAGCATATTCCCAAAAGTCCGAATCCGCACTGGGGTTCCTGCTTTTCCAGTCTATCCCACGCAAGCTCTATTCCTTCATTTTCTGCTTTTTCAATAAGTATATTTACCGATTTTTCTATTGATTTCATGTTAGTCCTCCAATGCTTATCTCTTTTTTGATGGCTGATATTGTTATCTGAGCCGCTTTTTTTCTTGTTTTTTTCATTACTTCACCCAGCTCCCCAAAAAAAAGAGCATTTACAGGACATGCATTTACACATGCAGGTTCATCCAGATCAGGACACCTGTCACATTTTAGAATAACCCTGGAGTTCATTTTTGGAATAATTGCTCCAAAGGGACAGACCATGGCACACATCCAGCAACCAATACATTTCCCCTCATCCATGGCAACAATCCCAGTTTCTGTTTCTTTACTTAAAGCTCCACTGGGGCACGCATCAACGCACGGAGCTTCTTCGCAATGCCTGCAGGAAATGGGGATGGAAGCTCCTTTATACGTTTCCACCTTTACCCTTTCTGCCGGCAATGGATCTTCAAAAATTGCCGAAAAAATTTGTTTTGATACAGAGTGAGAAACTGCGCAGTATATTTCACAGCTCTTACACCCGATGCATCGCTCAATATCGATAAATATTCCTTTCATAAAGGTCTCCTGTTATGGAAAAACTGATTAATAATATTGGAGTATATAACGAAACTGACTATATTGAATAAAACTTTCTCCTGCGCCGGTCCTCCTGCAGGTCATATGGCACAATCCTTATCTATTCTCATTTTCCGTATCATTACCAAGAGCTATCACATGTAAGCTTCGATGAAAAGCATGTTATGATATAATGAATTATAATTACTATTGCAAAATAAACCTGCTGTGATTAAATTATGAAAAATTAAAGTAATTATGAAAACAATCTGACAGTAAATAAAAAGGGAAGCTTAAAATGAAAAAATTCAAATCCATAATCGTCTATTTTTCACCAGCAGGAACAACCCGAAGGATAGCAGATTTAATAGCGAAAACTTTAAATAAAAGCTCCCATGAAATCGAAATCCTGGATATGGGTGATCCCTGCTCCGATACTGATTTTCATACATTGAAAAATCGATTAAAAGAAGGTGACTGTTTGTGGATTGGGTCGCCGATTTATACGGGCCACGCAGTTCCTCCCGTGGAAAAATTTATATCAAAGCTCCCTGAGTCAAAGGGTGTTTTTGCGGTTCCATTTGTGACATATGGAGCAGTTACATCAGGAGTCGGGCTGTATGAAATGGGAATGCAACTGGCCAGACGTGGCTTTTTAATTTTAGGGGCTGCCAAAATACTTGCTATCCATTCCATGCTATGGTTCAGCAAGAATCCCCCTGGGAACGGACATCCGGGACAGGATGATGAAAAACAGGTTAAATCTCTAATTAAATCCGTGGTGAAAAAAATCATAGATCCTGATGCTGGAAATTCCATAGATCCGAAAATACTCAATTACCAGCCGATAAAGGTTAAAGAGCGGGCTAAGACATGGAACATAACATTATTGCGGCAAAAGATGCCCCCCATGAAACTTGATAAAAAAAAATGTACAAAATGCAGCATTTGCGCAGAAAGATGTCCTGTTCAAAATATCTCATTGAACCCATGGCCCAAAATTGGAGATAACTGCCTCCTCTGCTTTAATTGTATTAGATATTGTGAACCAAAAGCACTAACAAATGAAAACCTTGGTGGAATGGAAGATATAATACAAACCCGTATGCTTGAATGTGGAGAACCTGCAGAAACAAAAATATTTATCTAAGAAATCAAATGATTGGAGATCAAATGATTGACCCAGGGGGTTTGAGCGTATAATATAGATTGTCAGACAATAGATTTCAAGCTGTGTGGTTAGCAGTTAGCTATTAGCCAAAATGATAACAGGATGTTTTGCTATAGATTTCCAGATAATAAATTTCACTTCGTTATTGCTCAAGTCCTGGGGAGGCGTCCAAAAAAAATGAATCTGTTTATTTCTGCATTACAATTTATGACAATTCTTCCTGTTGGAAAAATTGAAACTCTTGAGATAAAAAAAATGCACCAGTACTTCCCCCTTGTGGGAATTTTTCTGGGTGTAATTGTATCAATATTTGACCAGATTGCCCTTATGTTATGGTCACAGCAGGTTGCATCCTTTCTTGATGTGGTGCTTCTTATAATTTTAACTGGTGCATTTCATGTGGACGGTCTTGGGGATGCAGCAGACGGTCTTTTGGGGCACAGGACAAAAGAACAGGCCCTTTTGATTATGAAGGACAGCAGGCTGGGGACAATGGCTCTTGCCGCGATCTTCTCTGTTTTGCTAATCAAGTGGTGCGGTATAATGGGAATCGGTTCCAACAGGGCTTTACTCCTTATAATAATCCCGGCCTACGCAAGGGGAGGTATACTATTTGGGATATATTACCTTAAATACGGAAGAGGGGAAGGAACAGGGAAAGCCCACTTTGCCAACCCATTAAAGATAACCGATTTTTGGGGTTTATCCATACCTTTTTTTCTTTCTTTTTTCATTGGCTTTAAAATGATATTCCTTAATCTCTCTTTTATCATGCTGGTGATTATTCTTATCATGTTTTATAAAAAACGTATTGGATGTATCACCGGAGATATGCTGGGAGCGATGACGGAAATTGTGGAAGCCTTTCTTTTTCTTGTTGTATCCATGGGATGCTGCATATGAATAATTCCCAGAACAAAAACAATCTGCCGCCTCTTCTTTTAAAATCCTACAGGGGAATCTTTCCCTTTAGCATTGGAACGACATCTTATATTTATCCTGACAAGATTCTCCCCAATGTTGAAAAACTTGCCCCCTATTTAGATGAGATAGAGATCCTCCTTTTTGAAAGCAGCCGGGAAGGCCTCCCTGATAAGCAGGAAATAGAACAGCTTGCAGCAATTGCCGACAATTTTTCAATCTCATATAACATTCACCTTCCCATGGATATTTACCTGGGGTCTGAAGATTTATCCGCAAGAAATTATGCCATGGATACAATCAAAGAGATTGTTAACCTCACATCCCCCCTCCCCTGTTCCACCTATACCCTCCATATAGAGTCTTCTTCAACAAATATGGAAAAATGGAAGTACCATTCATTTAAAAGTATGGAAAAGCTTGCTGCATCGGGGATAAAACCTGAAAAAATATCTGTGGAGACACTCCTTTACCCCTTTGAATGGATAGAGAAAATAATAACAGATTTTCCCTTTTCCATATGTATGGATACAGGCCACCTCATGCTGCAGGAAATCGATCCCCTGGCTTTTTTTAATAAATACAGCGACAGAATTTCCATTATTCATCTCCATGGAGTTGAAAAAAAAAAGGATCACATCTCTTTAGCCAGACTTGCGAGGGAAAAGATCGAAACCATATTAAATATATTAAAAAAATTCACAGGGATTGTTTCCATTGAAGTATTCTCCTTTGATGACCTGGATAGTTCGCTGAAATTCCTTTATAATTTCCGTGAAAAATTTACTGACGCCCCCTCAAATTACTCGGCGGACACTGCTGAATAATTTTGGTATGGCCAAATTTTAAAATCTGGTAATCATCTAACAATTTACAGGGCTCGCGCAAAAATAACTTTAGGATTGGGGATGAAATAAAATTCACGATCCTTACGTTTTAAGCGTTGATACATCACGCTTTTAATTTTCCGGCGATTGTTTTTTTTGACAATCCTGATCAATTGTAATATTAATGCTAATTATGACTAGAGCGTCCCTAAAAAAAATTTCCTGTAACAACAATAATCTAAAGCTGATCCTTGATAATCTTCAAGACGGTGTGATTGCCCACGATTTAAACAGACGCATATTCTATTTTAATAAAAAAGCTGAAGAAATAACAGAATACAGCAGAGAAGATGCTGTGGGGAGGGATTGCCACAAGGTCTTTGGCGCCCCCTTTTGCGGAGAGCAATGTTCTTTTTGCGGAAGCGGTTCATCACTTTCAAAAGATTCAAACTATTCAATTAATATGATCACTAAAAATGGTGAAAATCGAAAGCTTGAAATGTCTGTGGTTATGATGAAAGATGAGGCTGACGTAGATTTTGGAGTTCTTGCCACATTTAAAGATATTACTGAGATCGTGAATCTGGAGATCATGGCGGGGAAGCTTTCCAAATTCTCAAATATTATCGGTCAGACCCCTGTGATGATCGATATTTTTCAGCAGATCAGAGATCTGGCTGCGTACACAGTACCTGTTCATATTCATGGAGAAACCGGTACAGGGAAGGAACTTGTTGCCAGGGCAATTCATAATGAAAGCGTTAACAAAAATGGGCCTTTTGTGCCGATAAATTGCGGAGCACTCCCTGAAGGGCTTGTTGAAAGTGAGCTTTTCGGACATGTAAGAGGAGCTTTTTCAGGGGCAATACGTGACAAAAAAGGCCGGTTTGAGTTTGCCCATGGTGGAACACTTTTTCTGGATGAAATTGCGGAACTGTCAAAACCTGCCCAGGTAAAAATTTTACGATTTTTACAGGGAGGTGTTATTGAAAAAGTGGGATCTGAAAAACAGATAAACGTGGATACAAGAATTATCAGCGCAACAAACAAAAAGCTTAAGGAAGAGACTCAAAAGGGAAATTTCCGAAAAGACCTGTATTACAGGCTCAATGTCATTCCCCTTAACCTTCCCCCTTTGAAAAAACGAAAAAATGACATCCCCCTTCTGGTAAAGCATTTTTTAAGACTGGCATCTGAAAAAAATGGTAAAAAACAGAAAAAAATTTCCAGGGAAGCTATTTCAGTTATGATGGACTACTTATGGCCTGGAAATATCAGGGAACTTGAAAATGTCATCCAGTTTGCCACTATAAAATGCAGGGGTGAGACCATAACCCCTGATAATTTTCCTGACGAGCTTACAGAAAACAACTTTGAAAAAAAACAGGCCCCTGGCCGCGTTAAAAAACTTGACCAGGAATCTGTTAAAAACGCCCTTGTCCAGACAGGTGGAAATAAAGCAAAAGCCGCAAAAAAGCTCGATGTGGGAAGAGCAACACTTTATCGCTTTATAAATGACCATCCAGATGCCATTCCTGATGGTATTTGATCAGTGGTTATAGTTAATATAAAAAACTACCCCCTCACCTTTGGTATCATACGACTTTAAACAAATTCAAAATTTACACTTTTACGAAGTTGCTCTTTTTTACTCCGCAAACAGGGCATTCCCAGTTATCGGGAATATCCTTAAAATCCGTTCCTGGCTCGATCCCTCCATCCGGATCACCTTCTGCGGGGTCATAGATGTATCCGCATACCTCGCAACGATAAATGTCCCCTTTTGTCTTTTTATTGAGGTCTTCCTTCCTATGGGTGGGGGCACTAGGAGGCTCAGTCCCTTTTTTAACATTATGGTAGTATGCATAGGTCATGGGGGATCCCTGTCTGATTACGTCGGCACTTTGAATCTGTCCCACAAAAATGGTGTAAAACCCTACGCTTATTTCGCTGACCACCTTTGCCTCTACAAAGCTCAATGCATTATCCAGGATAATTGGCGCACCGGTTATCCCTGATTTGTATTCTATATTCTCGAACTTGTTAATATCCCTTCCCGATTTAAATCCAAAATTTGCAATAAAGGGCATGGGGGTCTCTTCTGATAAAATTGAAATGCTGAACACACCTGACTCTTTGATATATTCATGGGTAAGATTATTTTTATTGATACTCACGGCAATTGTCGGGGGGTCATCACTCACCTGAAATACAGTATTTGCTATCTGACCATTTGATTTACCATTTTTAACTGAACCTGCTATATATACTCCATAGTTTATATTGGAAAAGGACTTTTCATTTATTTTTGAGGTATCTATCTTTTCGGAAAGAGCTGTTCCTGTTTCAACACCTAATTCTCTTTTTAAAGCATCAATTCCAACTTCTAAAATAAGCTTCCCCAGCCGCATGGGCTTTGTATATTTTTTAAAGCGTTCTATTGTCCTCTTTATAAGGTCAAGGGCCTCGTCATCGGTGAGCCCCTCTGCCAGTACCTGCGCAATCATGGGGCGGGATGCGGCATTTCCACCTGCCACCACCTTCCATCCCTTTTTAGTCCCTATCAAACCAATATCCTTTACCCAGGATTCAGCACAGCAATTGGTACAGCCTGATACACCGATTTTGAACTTTGATGGGAGTTCACAACCATGATAAAGTTCATCCAGCTTCATTCCAATGCCAACGGCATCCTGCTGCCCAAGGCGGCAAAAAGTAGTACCAGGGCAAAATTTTATACTTCTTACGCACATCCCCACTGCTGCGGCAGGCTTCATGCCAAGATCCTGCCATATATTATCGAGATCTTCTTCTTTTATCCCCACAATGGCAAGCCGCTGGGCCCCGGTTGCTTTAATGGCAGCAGCATTATATTTTTCCGCTGAATCAGCAATCTTGTGCAAAATCTCTGGACTACATAGACCTCCAGGCAGGTGGGGAACTATGGCAAAAGTTTCACGATCTTTTTGTACAATTGCTCCTTTGTCTAATCTATCTTTCTTTTTTCCCGACATTCTTTTATATCTCCTTTTGTTTTAATTTTAAAAATAACGTTTGACAACAAAATTGCAAAAAGCATACCAGCTTACTTAAAGAAACGCCAGGTGCGCTTAAAAGCTATATCAGGCTTATATAAATTTTTAAAAATAAATTTTGAGAAGGGAAAAAAGAGGTGGTCTTATTAAGAAGAAATGAGACATGTCTCCTTTTAGGATTGGGGATGAAATAAAAATTACCCATAATTGCGCCGGGCTTGTGGTCGCCTTCAAAGCGCATCAATCGTTGCATACTCGGAGCATTTTGAGCACCCACAAGGGATATGCCCCTACGTAATTTTGGCCATTGATGCAACACAGAAG
>DAOWMW010000010.1 GCA_030642865.1 Desulfobacteraceae bacterium | reverse complement strand
TCCACAATTTAATAAAATTTCAGTGAACCTCAGCAGTGCCCGGTATTGGTACTCCTGTTATTGAAAAGGCCCTTCGAGGTATATAAACTGATAAGACCCCATAATCTATATAATTACTTTGAGAGGACCAGGCAAAAAGAAAATAAAAAAAAACTGGAAAAAACTCAATCAGTTCAGCTTTGACACATAAAATGTGGATACGTTAAAAAATCCGGCTGATACTCAAATATAAAAATACCGGCTGTTTTATCTGAAAACCCATAGCTGATTTTTAATTTTCCGGATGCACTTTTTTTTACAGGCTTAAGTTATGCGCGGGCTTTAAAAGCGGATTCGTGCGAGGTTTACCCGGACTTATTAAAAGGTTAGGATCGTAAATTTTATAAATTATGGGTAATTTATTTCATCCCCAATCCTTATTAAACCGTTAGAGGATTTGTCCCTGCCTCATCTATATTTTTAAAAATCTCCTGAATGACATCCTGAACTGCATCCTTATCCCGCAAAGACAAATTAAACAAAGAAAGACGTTTCCCGTTTATGCCAATTTCATCTAATAAATTCTTAACCCAATGTACCCTTTTTTTTGCCCGTAGATTCCCCTCTGTGTATCGGCATTGCCCCTCAGGACAAACAAGAACAACCACACCATCTGCCCCCGCCTCAAATCCCCGCAGCAAAAAAACGTCCTTAACCATACTTGAACAAGCCATTTTGACAATTTTCAGGTCAAACAGATCATGGAAAGAGGCTAAACCATCTTCGTCCATTGAATTAATACAGTAAAATAAGGTTATTTTAGGTTTTGAATCTTTATTCATTATAAAAACTTTTCTTTTTATTTTAAACGCCATTAATATTTATCGGTATTGAGTTCCTGACTTCCCAGGTCCTGACAAGATTCGACTTGTTCCATAACTCACAACTATTCCCCGGACAGTTACAAATTGCGTTTTTAGATAAGCAATGAACATCAAAAGCAAGGCGTAAAGCTCATAATAGTGATTTATTGCGAGGCTAAAAAGCAGCTGTTGATGTTCATGGCCATTAAAAAATCGTAAGTTATGGCCGTGAGAGGTATAAATACCTTACTATTTATTCCAAAAAAAACGGATGGATCTATAAATTTTTCAAAAAAAACAAAACTTGTATAGAATCATCCGTTGGGAGCCCTGTAGTATATTTTTTTTATATATTAAAAGCAAGCTTTTTTTTAATTTGTCTATTACAAATTCATGTATTTGGCTATAATTGTCTTCATTATCTCATTGGTTCCCGCATAAATTTTTGAAGCCTTAATATCCATGCTCATTTTCATAATAGGACAAGAATCAACACTTCCACCCATTCCAAAAATATCAAGACATCGGTCTGCCAAACGGTTTACCATATCAGTAGCCCAAAATTTTTCCATGGAGGTCTCAACAACTACATTTTCACCCGCAATATGGTCTACAAGGAGGCTATCAAGAAATATCCTGGCCAGCTTCACTTCTGTGGCCATCTCCACCAGGGCAAATTGATTAGCCTGGGACTTGGGGACATCTTTTCCCGGGCCTGCGTGCTCCTTATAAAATTCCAAAGTTTTCTCCAGAATATACTCTGCTGCACAAACTGCCCAAATAGATACAACAAGCCGCTCCTGCTGAAGTTTATCCATGAGCATCTTAAAGCCTCCGCCTTTATCCCCTATTAAATTGGCCATGGGAACTCTGCAATCAGTAAAAAAGAGCTCTGCAGTATCCTGATAATGCATCCCCATTTTTTCCAGCTTGGCTCCCCTGACAAAGCCTGGTGTCCCATCCTCCACCAGATAAAGAGATATCGCTTTATAGGGATCATCCTCCAAAGGATCCTTTGCAGCAAGAATAAGAAGGTCACAAACAATTCCGTTTGATATAAATATCTTGGAGCCGTTAAATACAACAGTATCACCATCTTCTTCCACTGTTGTTTTCATGGAAGCAAGATCACTCCCGGCATCAGGTTCAGTCATTGCTATTGCAGTAATCACATCCCCGGAAGTACAGCCAGGGAGGTATTTCTGTTTCAGATCTTCGGGTGCATAGGCGGCTATATATGGAACAAAAATATCACTATGGGCGGTGGGAGCTGCACCAAAAAAACCAGACTTGATCATCTCTTCCGACACGATTACAGAATGAAGAAAATCACCACCCTTTCCACCGTATTCAATGGGCATATCAGGGCATAAAAGCCCTGCTTCCCCCATCACTTTCCACATGCTTTTAGGCATGAGCTTATCTTTTGTCCACTGCTCAACATCAGGCATAATTTTTGTTTTAACAAAATTACGAACGTGCTGACGAAACTTATTATGTTCTTCAGAAAATTTCAAAATCTCCATACAAAAATCCTCCGATGTGACATTATAAAAAAACCGCCACTAATTTTACAGTAATAATAAACAGAAAAAATCTGAGGAAACGTACTAAAGTTATAATCAAATCGTAACTATTCAGCCAATATCTACAACAACAGGTATAATCTGAATCAGTATAGCTTAGGATTGGGGATGAAATCTATAAATATATTAATTCGCCAGGTTGATTTTGACCCGCAACATGAAGCTGGATATCATGGGGCGCAAGAAGAGGGGCGACTTCTGCCTCTGCTTTTTGGGGCATATTATTTGTTTCGCTTAAATGTGCAAGAATAACATGCTTAAGACCTGGATGAATTATCTGGCTTAATATTTTTTTTGAATCCTGATTGGAAAGATGGCCTCCCCTCCCCTTCACGCGCTGTTTAAGGTGCCAGGGATAGGGTCCATTATTGAGCATGTCAAGGTCATGATTTGCTTCCAGAACAAGCAAATCACAACATTTTAAATGCTCTTTTACAAGGGATGATGCAATACCAAGATCTGTTGCTATTCCAACTTTAACGCCATTCTTACTGATTATAAAACCAGAGGGGTCTGCTGCATCATGGGATATGGAAAATGGATGAACAGATAAGGTTTTCAGAGTAAAGGGAAACCCGCATTCAAAATGCCTGATCAAATCAACAGTTCCCATACGGGCTGAAGAGGCTTTGGAGGTTTCAGGATTAATATAAACAGGAATGTTGTACCTCCTGGACAAAACGCCCACACCCTGAATATGGTCAGAATGTTCATGGGAAACTATAATCCCATCAATATCTCCCGGGTTAATCCCTCTTAAAGAAAACCTCCGTTCTATTTCAGAACCGGATAAACCGGCATCAACAAGGAGCGATGTGGAACCGTCTGTAAGGTAAATGGAATTTCCCCTGCTGCCGCTGGCCAGCACACATACTGCAAACTTATCCATTTCAAAAACCGGTATGTCCGAATCCGCCTGAATCACGTTCGGTTTTATCCAACTGTAAAACTGTTACAATGTTTACAGAAAGAACCTTTTTAATTACCATCTGAGCAATCCTGTCACCCCTGTGAATTATATAGTCTGTTTTTCCAAGATTTATAAGCCCCACCATAACCTCACCCCGGTAATCAGAATCTATTGTACCAGGGGAGTTAACAACGGTTACACCATGCTTCACCGCCAATCCACTTCTTGGCCTGATCTGTGCTTCATAGCCCCCGGGAAGCGCCATGGCAAAACCTGTGGGAATCAAAGAGACTTCACCCTGCTTTAATACAGTTTCATCCTTAATGGCTGCACATATATCCATACCAGCAGATTGAGATGTCATGGGTTGGGGAAGAGGTAAATCCCCGTTATCACCAGATTTTAAGCGAAGCAATTTGACGGTAACTGTTTTTTCCATGGGAAGAGAGATTATAAATGTTTCAACATAATTAATTTAACAGGAATAAAAGAAACTCCAGATAATTTTAACCAAAACCTGTAATTTTCAATTTTATTCCGGCAGCAAAGCTTTGCGGCTCAACCGTATTTTCCCTTTATTAATATCTAACACCTTGACCTTAACAAGATCACCCTCTTTTAAAATATCTGTAACTTTTTTAACACGATAATGGGCAAGCTCGGAAATATGGCACAATCCGTCAGTTCCAGGGAGAACCTGCACAAAGGCACCAAAATCCATGATCTTTACAACCTTACCCTCATAAACCTCCCCAATTTCAGGCTCAGCTACGATCTGTTTTACCATTTCCAGTGCAGCATCTGCTGATTCTTTGGAAACCGCTGAAATTTTCACCTTTCCATCATCATCAATATCTATCTTAACACCTGTTTCACTCTGGATGGTTCTTATAACCTTTCCACCGGGTCCGATTATATCACGTATTTTATCAGGGTTAATATTAATTGAAATAATTTTAGGCGCATGGGGAGATATTTCCCCCTGGGGAGTACTCATGGTTTCGAGCATTTTATCAAGTATATGAAGACGTCCCGCCCGCGCCTGTTCAAGGGCCTTTTTCATTACATCTTTTGAAAGCTCACGGATTTTTATATCCATTTGCAGAGCTGTTATCCCCTTACTGGTACCAGCCACTTTAAAATCCATATCTCCTGCATGGTCTTCATCTCCAAGGATATCGGATAAAATGACTATTTCATCCCCATCCTGTACAAGCCCCATGGCGATTCCCGAGACTGGAGCCTTAATGGGAACTCCTCCGTGCATAAGAGCCAGGGTGCCGGCACAAACTGTTCCCATTGAAGATGAACCGTTTGATTCCAGGACCTCAGATACAATACGAATTGTATAATCAAAATCGTCCTTTGAAGGAAGAATACGTTCCAAAGCCCGTGTGGATAAGCCGCCATGGCCTATATCTCTGCGGCTCGGGCCCCCGATCCTTTTTGTTTCTCCAACTGAATAAGGGGGAAAATTATAATGAAGCATAAAAGACCTGAATTCTTCTCCTGCCAGGGTCTCCACCCGCTGTTCGTCCTGGCCCGACCCAAGGGTCATCACCCCAAGTACCTGGGTCTCTCCCCGGGTAAAAAGAGCACTCCCATGGGGCATTGGCAAGATTCCGGTTTCGCATGAAATATTCCTTATTTCATCAAAATTTCTTCCGTCTATTCTCCGGTTTTCATTAAGAACAAGGCCCCGTATGACAGATTTTTCCATATCTTCAAAAAAACCATATATCTCGTTTTTACGATCAGAATATTCTTCTCCGAGGTTTTTTATAACCTCCGCCCTAAGAACTCTGATTGCTTTTCTTCGCTCTATCTTTGCGGGTATACAAATTGCGTCTTTTAAATTAGAAAACGCCATTGATTCAATTGCAGCAGCCAATTCTAAATCTTTTACAGGGGAAACAAAAGGCTGTTTCTGCACCCCTGCTGCTTTTTTAAGATCAATTTGCAAATCTATAATAGGTTGCAAATGGGTATGTCCGAAAAAAATCGCATCAAGGAGATCAGATTCACTAACAACATTACACCCACCCTCAACCATGACAACACCGGTTTTAGAGCCAGCAACAATGATATTAAAATCAGCATTTTCAGATTCGCTGATCGTAGGATTTACCAGCAGTTCACCATTCACCCGTGCCACCCTGACTCCGGCGATTGGTCCATCAAAAGGAATATCGGAAATTTCCAGTGCTGCTGAAGCCCCGACCATGGCAAGCATATCAGGATCATTATCCATATCCATGGAAAGAACCGTTGCAATGACCTGAATTTCATTGGAATATCCTTTAGAAAAAAGAGGCCTTATGGGTCTGTCAATCAGCCGTGATGTTAATGTCTCCTTTTCACTCGGCCTTCCGATCTCACGTCTGAAATAGTTCCCCGGTATCCGGCCTGCTGAATATATTCTCTCCTGGTACTCAACAGTCAAAGGCAAAAAATCGACTTTCCGTTCCTCAGCAGAGGCAACCACTGTAACCAAAACAATGGTCTGCCCATATTGAACCAATACAGCTCCAGAAGCCTGTTTGGCCAGCTTACCGGTCTGGATGCTCATAACTTTGCCACCGACTTCAGCGTCGAATGATATTTCCATATTATTTCCTGTGTATCTTTATATAAATAAGGATAAAACCTGTAAAATTTATTCTATCTTCGCAACCCCAGCGTTTCAATAATAGTTCTGTAACGTTGCACATCATTACCTTTAACGTAATCTAAAAGTCTGCGGCGTCTACCCACCAGCTTCAGCAATCCTCTCCTGGAGTGATGATCCTTTTTATGAATTTTTAAATGATCAGTGAGATAGGAAATACGATGCGTCAAAAGACCAATCTGCACTTCAGGGGAACCAGTATCAGTTTCGTGGAGCTTATAATCATCTATAAGTTTTCTCTTGTCATAGGTTAACCGACCCATTTTCTTTAATACCTCCTTCTTATTAATTTTCAATTAAACACGCAACAATATTTGAATTTATTTGCATTATTACCATCAGGCTCCAAAATAGTTAAAAGATTATTATTTATATCCACAATCTTTATAAAGTCATCTTCTTTACAAAAAAAAGATGCTTTAAAATCATCTGATGACAATAAAACACCATGCATGATTTTATTTGCCAAAACTTCATCAGCAACATAACAGGGGAAATCAGGAAGGGAAGCAGACATTCCTATGAGAAATTCAGATAAAATATCATCCCCACTGACACATATACACTTTTTTTCAATATCTGGCAAATTATGCGCGTTATTTATGGAAAACCCACTGTTTTCAACCCTTTTCAGTTCTGCAATATGTCCTCCGCATCCAAGGAGAGACCCAATATCATGCCCCAGGGTTCTTATATATGTCCCGGATGAACAGGAAACTTCAAAACGTATAAAGGGGAGCTTAATATGAAGAATTTTTATATTGGAAACAAAAACAGATCTGGCAGGTTTTTTAACAGGGCAACCCTTTCTTGCAAGTTTGTAAAGGGGTACCCCATTATGCTTTAGCGCGGAATAAACAGGGGGTTCCTGTTTAAATCCACCAATAAACTGGTTAAAAACGCTCTTTAATTCATTTTCAGAAAAATTTATATTCCCGCAGGTTGAAATTATTTTTCCTCTGGAATCCTGAGTATCTGTGGTTACACCAAGATGCAATACAGCTTCATATTTTTTTTCACCTTTTAAATAAAAACGGGAAAGCCTTGTTGCATTATTTATACAACAAACCAAAACACCCGTTGCAAAAGGATCAAGGGTCCCTGTATGCCCTGCTTTCCTTACCCTGAAAGACCTTTTCACGGCAGCCACAACCGCTGCAGAAGAAATCCCTGAAGGCTTATCTATAATAATAACTCCACTCTGTTCATTGTGCTGCATACAAAAATACCTACAAAAGAGTCTGTGCTATATTGTCAAGCTCAGCCCTTAAAGCCGGAAGTGGCATCTGAGTTTCAAAACCTGCAGCAGTGCGGTGACCACCTCCCCCAAAAACCAGCGCAATTTCTGCAACATCCACAGTTCCGTCCGAACGAAGACTCACATGAAAAGAACAGGGAGCAACCTTCTCTGCCGGTTCCTGAATCAAGACTGCAACTTTAATATCTTCAATAATTTTTGCATAATCTATGAGGTCATTTCCATCCTCTATTCTGGTACCGGTGACTCTAAACATTTCCCGGGTTAAAAGCATAACCGAAAGTTTTCCATTTTCAGAAATTTCAATGGTATTTAATGCCAGGTTCAAAAGTCGGATCCTTCCAAGAGAATACTGCCCATAAACCTGTTGTGCTATATGATAAGGGTCTGCACCCAGAGTAACCATCTCTTCACAGATTTTAAAAGCAGCACTATTTGTATTGCAAAATCTGAAGGACCCGGTATCAGTCAATATAGCGGTATAAATAGCAGATGCCACAAATTTACTTATGGAAAGATCCAGTCTCTTAATCAGGCGGTAAATAATTTCCGCAGTTGCACAAGCCTGGGGATCTATTAATTGAAAAGTCCCAAAACGATTATTTGTAATGTGATGATCTATATTGATAAGAACAGGAATAGAAGAGAGTATGCCGCTGATACTCCCCGTTCTTTCAGGATTGCTGCAGTCAAGAACAATTGCAGTATCATAACAGGCTGTATCTTTTATGGTATGAACAACACGGTGGACAAAAGGGATAAATTTATAAACAGCTGGAATGGGACTTTCTGTATAAAGGGATGCCTCTTTATTCAAAGCGGCAAGAACAAATCCCATGGCAATCAGTGATCCAATTGCATCCCCGTCAGGATAAATATGAGTTGTAACAAGAACTTTATTGCTCTTCTTCAGATGTTCTATTATCAGGTCCATCTTTTTTTTTTATAGTGTCGAGAATCCTGTCTATTTTAGATCCATAATCAAAAGTTTCATCATAATAAAATTTCAGGTCAGGCATATAACGCAAGCCAAGTTTTCCTGCAAGTATACGCTTAAAATAGCCACGAGCTTTGTCAAATCCTTTTTTTGCTTCTGTTTTCTCCTTTTTGGTTCCCATTAGAGAAAAATATATACGTGCATATCGTAAATTCTGCGACAATTTAACACCTGTTATTGTAGCAGAAGTAATGCGCGGATCATTAATCTTTTTATGTAAAAGATCTGACAAAACTCTTTGTATTTGGCCATTAATTCTGTCTGAACGTACAAAAGGCTTCATAGATTGATAACCTCCATTTTTACACTAACCCTAATCTCTGCCGAACCAGGGCCATTTCTGCCATATTAAAAAGCTTAGGATGGCGGAAAAATAACGCAGCAATTTTTTTCAAAAAACTATATTGTCTGCGCCTTAATTTCTTCCATATAAAAGCACTCTATAGAATCACCTGTTTTTATATCATTGTAGTTTTCAATGCCAATACCACATTCAAATCCGGTGAGTACTTCCTTGACATCATCCTTAAAACGTCTTAATGATGATATCTTTCCTTCATATATTACTATTCCTTCTCTCAGCAGACGAACACTTCGGCTCCGTTCTATTTTTCCATTTGTAATATAAGCGCCTGCAATGGACCCTGTTTTAGGAATATGAAATACTTCCCTGATCTTAGCTATACCAAGCAGATGTTCTTTAAATGTTGAAGGCATCAATCCTATTATGGCATTTTCAATATTCGCTATGAGATCATAAATAATATCATAAAAACGCATATCAACATGTTCTTCAGCCGCGATGGCACGTACCCTGGCATCGGGACGAACATTAAAACCCACAATAATAGCCTCAGACACAACTGCCAGTGAAACATCAGACTCTGTTACCGTGCCTGTTGCGGAATGTATTATATTAATCTTGACATTTTCATTGGAAAGCTTTAGCAATGAATCAGTTACAGCCTCAATTGAGCCATGTACATCAGCCTTGATTATAAGATTGAGATTAACCACCGTCCCTTTGCTTAATTTTTCATAAAGCTTCTCAAGGCTCATTTTGCTGGTTTTGGCCAGCTCCTTTGCACGCTGCTTTTGAGCTCTATGGGCACTGACCTGTTTTGCACTCTTCTCGTTTACAACAGCAATCAGTTCATCTCCGCAATTTGGTACTCCGGCAAGCCCTGTTATTTCTACGGGAAGAGAAGGGCCTGCAACATCAATAACCTCTCCAAGGTCATTCATAAGAGAACGTATTCTCCCAAAACGAATTCCGCAGACCACAGGTTCTCCTGCATGGAGACTCCCTTGCTGTATAAGTACCGTGGCCACCGGTCCCCTGCCAGGATCCAGTCTCGACTCAACAATATAACCCCGGGCCAGTCGATCCGGATTTGCCTTTAAATCCTTCATCTCTGCCTGAAGAAGGACAATCTCCAGCAAGTCATCAATCCCGGTTCCAATCTTGGCAGATACATTAACAAAGACAGATTCTCCACCCCAATCATCAGGAGCCAGACCTGCCTCTGCAAGTTCACGTTTAACACGCTCAGGATCTGCCCCGGGCTTATCAATTTTATTAACAGCAACAATTATGGGGACATCGGCCGCTTTTGCGTGGCTTATAGCCTCAAGGGTCTGGGGCATGACACCGTCATCTGCCGCCACAACAAGAATTACCATATCGGTTACTCCTGCCCCCCTGGAACGCATGGCAGTGAACGCTTCATGCCCAGGGGTATCCAGAAAGGCAATCATTCCTTTATCAGTGTTTACACTATATGCACCAATATGCTGGGTAATTCCGCCAGCCTCGGTATCAGTTATCCTGGTTTTGGTTTTTCGGATCATATCAAGGAGGGAAGTTTTTCCATGATCCACATGCCCCATAATGGTAACCACAGGGGGCCTTGTAACCATATTGCCGGAATCGATATCTTCTGTATTTAAAATAATTTCTTCTTCAAAGGATGCTTTTTCAAGCTCATATTTAAACTCTGCGGCCACAATAGATGCGGTGTCAAAATCTATGGTCTGATTTACAGTGACCATAACACCCATACCCATCAGCTTGGCGATCATCTCATTGGCCTTTATACCCATGCGCCTTGCCAAATCAGACAGGGTAATGGTCTCATCAATTTTTATTCTTCGCTTAATCGCCTTGGGTGTTGTTATAAGAGTCTTTTGACCATTAACTGCTTTTTTCCCTTTAAAAGGCTTTTTCCTTTTCCTGCTCTTTTTTCCCTTGGAATAAAGGTCGTTTCCTTCAATTACCTCTTTTTTCTTAAAAGCAATTTTTTTCTTGCTCCAGTTAATATCTTTTTTGACATCTTTTTGCCTTAACTCTTTTCCGGCTTTTTCAGGCTTTTCTACTTTTTTCTTTGCAGAAAAATTTTCATTGGGCTTAAACTGTTTTTCCTTTTTTTTCTCTCCACGCTTAAATTCGGAGGGAGAAGCCGACTTGGACGTCGCTGCCACAAATTTTTTTGCTGGTTTTTTAACAGGGTCAGGAAGCTTAATAATTTTTGCTGGAGCATCTTTTACTATTTTTCTCTTTGCCCTCTTATGTTTAGATCCTTTATCCGTAGTCAAAGGCTTCTTCTTAGGCGACTTCTCTTCTGTTTTTTTCTGGACTGCCAGTTGATCGACATCCACTTTTCCCTGGGCTATCAGTCGGTCTACCTCCCCATCTTTTGTTTTTATTTCTTCTTTTTCAGCATTTTCTTTTTGAACGGCAGTTCCCAGATTTTTTTTAGCTTCTGTTCGTACTGGCTTCTTTTTTTTCTTATTTTCTTGCTGAAAAGCCTGTTCAGAAGCTGATCCTTCTTTCATCAAAGGGGGTGCCTTATCATCATCCGAGTTGTTGTCCGGTTGTTCTAAAGGCTTACTTTTTTCCGGAGGCAACAGGGTTTTTGAGTTATCATGCTCCGGGATAACCTCCACAGATTTTTTCCGTCTCCGCCTTATAACAGTACCTTTCAGACGTTTTTCAACCACGGACTGTTTATCACCAAAAATATTGGCCTTGATCTTTGGAAGCATTTCAATATCAATGGTTGTCATATGACTCTTAGCGGGAATACCCATAGCTATTAATTTTTCTATAAGAGCTGTGTTAGTGGTATTAAATTTTTTGGCAAGTTCATAGACTCTGAGCTTTGGCTTTGCCACTTATCTCCCCCCCGATCTATAAGATTGTCATATAATCAATTTCACTTTGGCCCCAGTGAGGAAGGCGTATTTAAATACTCCAGTGACCAGTAACGCAACGAAATCAAGGTTCGTGCAAAAATATAAAATATTTTTTGTGCGAATCCTTATTTATATGACAATTTATAACCTCTTAATCGTTTTGATTTAATCCATCATCGGCTCTTTTATTATTTACCGATGTATCATCATCAACATCTGCTTCATCATCTATTTTATCAGCGTCTGCTTCGCCGGCATCTGTTTCATCAATCTCTGCTTCATCATCTATTTCATCAGCGTCTGCTTCGCCGGCATCTGTTTCATCAATCTCTGCTTCATCATCTATTTCATCAGCGTCTGCTTCGTCGACATCTGTTTCATCAAGCTCTGCTTCATCATCAACTTCATCTGGTTCAAGTTCATCAACACCTGCTTCATCTATTTCACCCGCACCAGCTTCATCTTCCTTTTTCTGCTCTTCTGAAGCATTTTTCCAGGTTTCTACTCCTGTTTTTTCAAGCTCTTTAGCTGCAGCAATCAATTCGTACGCTTTTTCTTCGGAAATTCCTCTTATCTCTATTAAGTCCTCCGGTGCTGCATCACCAAGGGCCTTTAAAGAATAAAATCCATTTTCGTACAACGCATCGGCCATACTAATACCCACTCCAGAAAGGCGAGTGAGGGACTCATAGCCTTTTTTCATATCCTCACTGTATTTGGTTTCGCTTATGACATCCAGTCTCCAGCCCGTTAATTTAGAGGCCAGACGAACATTCTGGCCACTTCTTCCAATGGCTATGGAAAGGGAGCCATCAGGAACAACCACTTCCATGGAATTCCGCCTTTCATCAATAATTACCCTGACTATTTCAGCGGGTGCCAGGGCATGACAAACAAATTTTGCAGGATCAATATGCCACGGAATTATATCTATTTTTTCACCCTTGAGCTCCTGAACCACATTCTGTACCCGGGCACCCTTCATACCCACACATGCACCCACAGAATCGATATCAGAATCGAGCGATGAAACCGCAATTTTTGCTCTTACCCCGGGCTCCCGTACAGCCCCTTTGATATCAACGAGTCCTTCGCTGATCTCAGGCACTTCCGTTTTAAGAAGATTAATCAGAAAATTTGGATGTGTCCGTGATAAAATAACCTGGGGACCTCGTGAATGTTGCAAAACATCTATTACGCATGCCCTTACACGGTCTCCCCTCCGATATGCTTCGCCATAAACCTGCTCTGTTTTGGGGAGAACTGCCTCCGTGGGACCGAGATTTACTATAATATCACCCTTGGAAAAACGTTGGACAATCCCATTGATAATTTCATTTTTTTGATTTTTAAACTGGTTATATATTACATCCTTTTCAGCGTCCTTCATTTTTTGAATAATAACCTGTTTTGCTGACTGGGCTGCAATTCTGCCAAAAGTCAGCGTATCTATCCTGGAACCAAGACTATCCCCTATTTCACAATCCCCATCCAGCTTGCGGCCCTGCTCAAGGTCAATTTCAATTTCAGGATCAGTAACCTTTTCCACCACTTCCATGAACTGAAACACCTCGATCTCGCCTGTTTCATCATTGAATTTAACCTCGATATCAACCTTGGAACCATATTTTTTTCTGGCTGCAGACCTCAAAGCCTCTTCAATGGTATCCACAAGGACATCCCTGCTTATACCCTTATCACGACTTACCTGTTCAATAACTCGTGTTATATTTGTTGATAGCATCCGTTTTCTCCCCACCTAAAAAAAACAAAAACGGGCTATTGCCCGTTTTTCTTTAATCAAGTAGATACACTAAGATAAAATATTGTCCGGTTAATTCGATGCCCCCACGCAAACATCCAAAATTTTTTAATTTCTTATAGCAATACATGCCAAATTCATATTAAAAAACAAAATTTCCCATTTTTAATTACAAGGCTATCAAAACATATCTATCATACTCTACCTGTTTTAAAGGGATAAATATTTAACAGCACCCCCAAACAATTCAAAAACGGAAACGGCAGATTTCTTTGGAGCGGGCAACGAGATTTGAACTCGCGACACCAAGCTTGGGAAGCTTGTACTCTACCAGCTGAGCTATGCCCGCACATATTTAAAAGAGAATACGACAAATAATACTTATTGTCAATATTTTTCAGATAAAACATACCGGCCTGCAGCTTAGGATTGTGAGTTTTATAAATTACCCAT
>DAOWMW010000260.1 GCA_030642865.1 Desulfobacteraceae bacterium | reverse complement strand
TTAGCATTTTAAGCGTCGATCCATCCTGCCTGACTGCGTTACGAAAACGTATAAATATCTTGATATTCCTGCGTTTTCACGCCTTGTCAGGCAGGCGCCTCAACACTTAAAATTGCCAATTTATTTTCGATCGAATCCTAATCATAGATCTTCTATTGATCGATAACGCACCCAAAATCATTATCTTAAGGTCTACGTGAATATAAATTTGTAAAATAATAGATCAGCAAATGATATTAAAAAAAGCACGAGGTTTGTACAAGATTCAAGCCAAACAATACTGACAAATTATAAGCGATCAATTTTTGAGTTCCGAATTACTGTGCGGGAGGAATTATATGTATAAAGAGGATGTTCTGGAAAAGGCAAAAGCGTGTGAGGAGGAATGGGAAAAAAAGTCTAAAAAGATATACGAAAAAAAAATGGGTGTAAACTTGTCAGGATTTAAGACAAATTCAAATATTCCGATTAAATATGTTTATGGCCCCCAGGATGTTAATGAACAATCTGAAAATTTTGGAATGCCTGGGGTTTATCCCTATACCCGGGGGCTTTATCCACTTACTTATCAATATACGCCATGGATGACCCAGTTTCTCCATGGTTATGGTCTCCCTGATCACACCCGTGAAAGAATGGAAAAACTGCTTAAAGAAGGGATGGCTGCTGGTAAGGGGATTCTGGCATTTAATGTTGAATGTGATTTGGCTACAGCGCATGGTTATGACCCTGACAGTAACCTGGTAAAAGGAGCGGTAGGTGTTTCCGGAGTTACAGTCTCAAAGATGGAGGACCTTGAGATTCTGTTTAACGGTTTTGATCTTGCAAAAACAAGGGTTGTTCTCACCACAAAAGGTATAAATGATCTGGCTATTCTTGGAATGTATATTGTGTACGGGAAAAAAAGAGGTTATGAGCCTGCTATGCTCATGGGTCAGAGTCAGAACAGGGTAAAAAACAGTTTTATCACATCAAATGTAAGGGGTTTTCTTCCTCAAAATCAGCTTAAGCTTCAGGTGGAATTGATCAAATATGCAACACTTAATATGCCCAGTTGGAACCATACCAATCTTTGCGGTTATAATTTAAGGGAAACCGGCATAACAGCTGTACAGGAGGTTGCTTTTACCCTGGCCGAGGTAATAGAATTGATAGAAGAGGGGATAAAGGCCGGGCTTGATCCTGATGATTTTGTTTCCAGGTTTAGTACCCAGCTTGCAATCGGGATGGACTTTTTTGAGGAGGTGGTGAAATTCAGAGCTTTTAGAAAAATATGGGCAAAGGTGATGAAGGAGAGGTTTAATTGTAAAAAAGAAAAATCATTCATGCTTCGGGTTCACGCGCATACAGCAGGGTCATCCCTGACTGCCCAGCAGCCATTAAATAATATTATACGTACAACTCTGGAGGCTTTAAGTGCTGCTTTAGGCGGAGTCCAGTCGATGCATACCTCTTCCTACGATGAAGCAATCAATCTCCCTTCGGAAGAAGCTGTTACAACGGCTTTAAGGGTTAATCAAATATTGCAGCATGAGTCCGGAATTACCCGTGTTAGTGATCCCCTGGGTGGGTCATATTTTATAGAGAGCCTGACAGGCCAAATGGAAGAGGAAATTTTAAAAATAATAAATGAGATAGAAGAGAGGGGAGGATTTACCAAATGTATGGTAACAGGCTGGTTTAAGGATCAGATGGAAACTGAATCATATACCTGGAGAGAAAAGGTTCGCAAGGGTGAGATTACAATTGTTGGTCTTAACAAGTATAAAAAAGAAGAAGAGTTTGATGTCCCTGTTTTTACTCTGGAACAGGAAAAAACAGAAAAAATTGCTGTTGAACGAATTAAAAAATGGAAACAGAACAGGGATAATTCCGCAGTTAAGTCTGCTTTATTAAAAGTAAAGGAGCGTGCAAAGGAGTTTGAAACCATTGAACAGGCGGGTATACTCATGCCGGCAGTACTTAAAGCCATGGAAGCAAAATGTACCATAGGTGAAGTTACTGAAGCTTTGTTTGAAATATTGGGTACTGTATATCCGTGAAGGAGAAATTTTTATGAATAAATCTAAAGTGTTAATGACCCGGTCCCATCTGGAGGCCCATGACCGAGGTGTGAAGTATATACTAAGAAAGCTGGTTGAAGGAGGGTTTGAAGTCGTTTACACTTCTTTTAGAGAGATAAAAGAAATATATGAAATTGCAATGGAAGAAGATGTTGATATAATTGGGCTTAGTTGCTCTGCAACAAATTCTTTATATATAGTATCTGCCCTAATGGAAATATTTAAAAAAAAGCAGGAGAGTTTTCCTGTTATCATAGGGGGTGTTGTCCCGAATCTGGATATCCCCAGACTTAAAAAGATGGGAATAAAAGAAGTATTTGGTCCTGGATCTGACCCGGATAAAATAGTTAAGTTTTTCAAAAACATCATGGGCCAATCCATGGGGAATTGATCCCCAAGGCGAGTCCTTAGTGAGTATTGAGAACAAAAATACAGTCTGTTTTTCTTGATACTCACAACTCAGCACTCAGCATTAACTGGTCCAAGATAAAATCAGCCCCATTATCTGCAAAGAACCAGAGCAGTACGTGAAGGGAGGTAAAGACTAATCCGGTCATGGGCATCATCTTCATGCCGCATGGTGAGATAACTTTGACCTTCACAGAGCCGGTTATGCCCTCCATATTTTGCCTGGTCACTGTCCATAATCAGGGAATAACGTCCCCCTGGCAGAACAAACTTATAATCCGGATAAGAGGCTGTGGGGTGAAAATTAAATACAAAAAAAAGCCTGTTCCTAAAAAACGCAATCACCTTGTCATCACAATGCTC
>DAOWMW010000251.1 GCA_030642865.1 Desulfobacteraceae bacterium | reverse complement strand
GGGAATGTTATAAATTACCTATAAATTACACATAATTACTTGTTCTTGTGCCCGTCTTCTGTGTTGCATCAATGGCCAAAATTGCGTAGGGGCACCCCTTGTGGGTGCCCAAAATCCTGCCTAACTGCGTTACGAAAGCGTAGAAGTATTTTGATATTCTTTCATTTTCGCACCCGGCACTTAAAATTGCAAACTTATTTTTGGGCGAGCCCTAAATTAAAAAAAACAGCAGCAGGAGAATAAAATAATGATAGCCGAAATTTTAGCAACTGGAGATGAAATTCGTTCAGGAGCCCTTGTTGACAGCAACTCTGCTTATATTTCCCAAAAAATTGAAGAGGTTGGGGTAGAAGTATCAAGGCATATCAGCGTTGGGGATGATTTGGATATTCTTGCTTCAACTTTCAAAGAAATAAGTAATCGTGCCCAGATTGCTGTTGTCACGGGGGGGCTCGGGCCCACTTCGGATGACCTCTCGGCCCAGGCAGCAGCAAGTGCAATGGGCGTTGAGCTTGTTCTTGATGAAGAAGCCCTGAAATCAATGGAAGCTTTTTTTATAAAACGGAACCTCCCCATGGGCGTTTCAAATAAAAAACAGGCATTTCTGCCGGTGGGAAGCCGGATCATACACAATCCCCTTGGAACGGCACCCGGATTTTATATAAAAATAAACAAGTGTTCATTCTTTTTTTTACCTGGTGTTCCTTTTGAAATGAAAACCATGCTGAAAAATACTGTTCTCCTGAAAATCAATGAACTCCTTGGAGATAACAGGCAAACCTGCATTGTTAAAACAATTTCAACATTTGGTATAACCGAATCTGCCGCAGGTGAAAGGCTTGCCGGATTAACAGACCTGTTTCCTGATATTAAACTGGGATTTCGCTCCAAATTTCCTGTGATACAGATAAAACTCTATCTGTATGGTAAGGATGAAGAAAAATTAAATACGAAAATGAAGGCCGTTGAACCCTATGTCCTTGAAAAATTTGGTAAAAAAGTTTTTTCAGTTAATGATACCTCCCTGGAAGCGGTTGTGGGGGAACTTCTTCGCAGCAAGGGGTTAACCCTGGCTATTGCGGAAAGCTGCACAGGGGGCCTTGTATCCCATCTGATTACAAATCAGCCTGGAAGCTCAGATTATTTTTTATTTTCAGGAGTCACATATTCAAATAAAAGCAAAATTAATTTGCTGGGTGTATCTGAAAAAACATTGGAAAAATATGGTGCAGTCCATGAAGAGACTGCAAAGGAGATGGCCCAGGGTGCAAGGCGAATTGCAGGGGCATCCCATGGAATTGCAACAACCGGCATAGCAGGGCCAGGCGGCGGGACAGAGGATAAGCCCGTGGGCACCATATGCATAGGTATGGCAACACCTGATGGGGTAAAGGGGTACACGTACAATTTCCCATTTCCCAAAAGATCAATGAATAAAATAATTTTTGCCATGAAAGCCATTGACCTTTTGAGACTGGAGCTGCAAAAAGCGTTATAATAAGGATGTTAGGATTCGATTGAAAATAAATTGGCAATTTTAAGTGTTGAGGCGCCTGCCTGACAAGGCGTGAAAACGCAGGAATATCACAAGATATTTATACGTTTTCGTAACGCAGCCAGGCAGGATGGATCGACGCTTAAAAAGCTAAGTTATTTTTGATCGAGTCCTAAGTTTTATAACAGACTTCTAATTTTTAATTTTTATTAAAATTATCACTTTTTTTTTCTAAAATTCAAGCATATAATAAAAACAAATAAGAACTCTTTTTATTATAGAAATTATGTATTTGCCTCATGGAATAATATAATGCATAGTACTATTTTTTATTTATCCTAATAAGCTTTAAATGTTAATTAAAATTTTATGCTTTTTGATATTCATATACATTCAAATATTTCTCCCTGCAGTTCTCTTAAGTTAGATGACATAATTAACAAAGCTAAAAAAACAGGTCTTGATGGTATATGTATTACCGATCATGAGTCAATGGAAGCAAAAACACTTATTTGTGAAGGAATGCAGAAAAATGGCTTGTATGTAATAATAGGGATGGAATATTCAACCCCTGATGGAGATTTTCTTATTTTCGGTATAAACAATAATATTCCGCTAAATCTCACAGCAGAAAAACTTCTTATTTGGGTAAAAAAAGCAAAAGGAGCTGCCATAGCAGCACATCCATTCAGAAAAGTAAGGCCTGTCAAAGAATACACTATTAAATCAAAACTATGTAATATTGTAGAAAGCATAAATGGAAGAAATACATCTATAGAGAATTCTAGAATAAATATCTGGCGGAAAAAGTACAATTTTACCGAATGCGGAGGCAGCGATGCCCATACATTGCAAGAGATTGGTAAAGTAAAAACCAGATTTTTTACAGATATTAGATCATCAGAAGACCTTGTTTATGCTTTAAACAATGGTTTGTGCAGACCAGAAGAAAAATAAGGGTCAGGTCTTCATTATTGACACCTATTAAATGGGACGGAATTATTTAATTCCTTTTTTTCAACAAAGAAACAATCGGCAAAAAACGCCGAACCAGACAAATTAACACGGACTGGCTTACCGCTGCTCTTTTTGCAACACTTTGGTTTTACAAGCTTTATTTACTTTTCAGCCTTTGGCGGTTATCAACAAAACAAAGGGGTCGCGTCTTCATTCTTGACAGATTTACAAAATTTTTAAAAATGCCCAACAAGGGCAATTAACGCAGACGCCTAAAAGCAGTGCGGTTTTTACTTAATTTAACATAAAGTGAAGGAAAAAGAAGGAAAAAGTAGAAGGAAAAAGGGGACAGGCGAAAAATGATTGTTCCCCGGTCATAAAAGTTCTTGAAAAATTCAAAAAATTCATCTTTTCCTTTGGCATCTGCCGCACCGGCCACAATCAATAATTTTATGGAATTGCTGGTGGAAACATTT
>DAOWMW010000077.1 GCA_030642865.1 Desulfobacteraceae bacterium | reverse complement strand
TTTTAAAAGGAAAGTTTAATTATATAGATGAACTTAAAAAATGGAATGTTATTAAACCAGGGACCAGGCTTTTAAAATCGATAAGGCTTTTCCCCAGAATTGAAAACTGATTTTTGAGATTGGTCATAACATCGGCTGTCAAATGTCAAAGTGAGCCATGGTGAAATTTAAAAATCTCTGGTTGTTTGAGCGATAGCGAGGTTTCGAGGCTTTTAAATTTTATTATAGCTCCGTGTATGGCCGAATTAGAACCAGTCCCTTGTTTTTTATGCTGGATTTGCAGAGGAAAAAAATGGGAATGGAAAAATTATAATATCTGTTATGGTGGCCCATGAAAAATATATAGGAATTACAGCGGGCAGATATGCGCCTATTATTATGGCAAAATATCTTCATGAATATTTTGCGGCTCAAAAAGAATATTATAAAAAGAGTTGAGGATACATCATATGAAATGTCCGGGAAATTTTTTATTTCTGGTAAAGCAAATCACGAAAACTACAAAAAACCTGTTTTGTTCAAATATTTATTTGGGGAAATCCCCTTTCAGAATATCAAAAAATACCAGAAACAGCTCCATAATATTTTTTCCCTATACGGGCACCAGGTTGTGCTGCGGCCTCACAGGAATTCTTTCTTTTCATGGCGGTGAAGACTTGGATGCCGAGCTGGACATAACCCCTTTTTTTGAAAAAACTGAAAAAATAGAAGAAAACAATTTACAGTTCTGCATTAAAAACAGCCTCTGTTTTTACGATAATTATCTCGGAGGCAAAAAGTTTATAGATTCTTTTGCCGTCGAGGTCAGCGGATTAAAAAAAAACAGTCTTTTTTTTAAAATTTTACAGAATCCGGATCTCCATGACCGGATCAAAGAACTTGGCAAAAAGATCAAAACCAGAATCGATTCCGAGAATAAAATATTTTCTGCTGTCCAGGGAGAGATTGATAAGGATGATGTAAATGCCTTTTCCCTGATAATGGAAAAACTCCTCGATATTTCCTGGTTTTTTTCTTCTGAACTATTAAATAATTTGCTGAAGGTAAAAAAACTCATTCCAGAGGCCGCTGACAGCCTCTCATACCGCGAGGCGGTAATTTTTAAAGGTATAAATACTGTTTTGAACAGCCTTGATTTTCTCGAAGTAAGGGGACGGGATTCAGCCGGCATTTCCCTTATGTTTATCCTTGAAAAAAATGATTTTCAAGATTTTGATTCCGCCTTAAAAAAAAAGCAGCTTGCCAACAGCTTTCAAAAGCGTTTAAACATCGATATCCTTGCAAACAGGGTGATAAGTTTAAGCAGAACAGAAGATGAAAAAGGGAATGAAACCGTAGCAATTAACCTGACATACAAGTTTGCCTCAGAGGTTGGAAGCCTTGGTGATAATACCCGTTTTTTGAGACAGCAGATCTGTGAAGATACCATTCTTCATGTTCTTGCAGGTTTTCCACATAAAAACCATACTGTTTCAGCACATACAAGGTGGGCATCAGTGGGAGCCATAAACGAACCCAATTGCCATCCCGTGGATAATAAAACCGTAAAAAAAGAGAATAAAACAGATGGAATTATACATGTATGTTTAAACGGGAATATTGATAATTACCGTGATCTGAAAAAAAAGTATAAAGAAAATGGTTACCTGATACATGACGATATAACTACAGATACAAAAATTATTCCCATTATAATTGAAGACTATCTCAATAAAGGAAATGATGTTAATGAGGCTTTTCGTCTGGCCCTTAATGATTTTAAAGGATCCCACGCCATCTCCATGCACACGGACCTTGCCCCCGGGAAAATTTTTTTGGCTCAAAGGGGAAGCGGCCAGGCTATTTTTGTAGGACTTGCGGAGGATTCATATATCCCCACATCCGAAGTTTACGGATTTGTTGAAGAGACGTCCTTTTTTTTCAAACTCAACGGTGAAAAGAGCGCAAATGAGCAAACGGGTTTTGCCAGGGGACAAATTTTTATTCTTGACCAGAACTCAGAAGGGGGTTTGGATGGAATTACAGCAATCTATTACAATGGGACTCCGGTGGGGCTCGAAAAAAAAGATATCAAACAGACTGAAATTACATCAAGGGATATCGACCGCCATGAATTTTCCCATTATTTTTTAAAAGAGATCTCAGAATCCCCTCGTTCTGTTGAAATGACCCTTTTAAACCGCTGGAAATTTGATCAAAACAAATACTGTTTATCCATTGGATCTAAAGTTTTTCCCAATTCATTGCAAAAAGCCCTTTCCGGCAGCCATGATTCACCCTGTCAAATTAAAAGAGTTTTTTTTATTGGCCAGGGAACCGCAGGCGTTGCGGCAAAGTCCTGCGCTAACATTTTAAATCATTACATGGATGATCCCTCTTTTACGGCAAGGTCTTTTAAAGCATCAGAACTTAGCGGGATGCTCAACAGTTTTGACGATGCCAAAAGTATGACAGATGTTCTGGTGGTTGCCATAAGCCAGTCTGGCACAACAACAGATACAAACAGAACAATGGATATGGTAAAAGATCGTGGAGCCTGTACCATGGCCATTGTCAACAGAAGAGATTCTGATATAACATTTAAGGTTGATGGTGTAATGTACACCAGTACCGGACGTGATATCGAGATGTCCGTAGCCTCCACCAAGGCCTTTTATTCACAAATTATAGCAGGGGCTTTATTGAGCCTTAATATTGCTGTTTTAAAAGAGCGCAGGGATGCCGATTTTGTTAGCGAAGAGATACGCCAGCTCATTAAAATTCCGTCCCATATGAAAAAAGTTCTTGGGATGAAGAAAAAAATCAAAAAATCAGCCCATCGCCTCGCTTTTTCAAAACCATACTGGGCTACGGTGGGAAGCGGGCACAACAAAGTATCTTCCGACGAAATCAGAATCAAGTTAAGTGAACTTTGCTATAAAACAATATCCTCTGATTATGTGGAGGATAAAAAACATATAGACCTTTCGTCAGAACCCCTGATCATAGTATGCGCGGCAGGATCAAACGGGAATGTAATAAATGATATTATCAACGATACAGCTATTTTCCATGCCCATAAATCATCCATGATTGTAATCGCAAACGAGGGGGAGGAGAGATTCGAGGAATATGCCGATGATGTGATCTATGTCCCCCCTGTGCAATCTCATCTTGCCCCTATTTTAAATACGCTGGGAGGACATCTTTGGGGATATTATGCTGCCCTTGCCATAAATGAAGGCTCCATGTTTTTTGATAAATTCCGCAGTGATATTCAAAAGATAATAGACCAGCATACTGAAAAAGGTTTAAATGTTTATGAAATAATACTTGAAGACAGTTTTAAAGAAAGAACTGCTCTTTTTTACGGGGAATTCAGGGCAAAGCAGGCGGATAGCAGCTTTCCTCCAAATTTGTCCGAAATTCCTGATCTTACTCTTTTACTTAAATATCTCATGGGAAGGCTTCCCGTTGCCGAGTTTGAGATGGATTTCGGGAAAAAAGGGACAGCTTTAAACATATTAAATTTGCTCTTTGAAAAGCTTGGTGCTTCAATTAACAGCATGGCCCGTCCTGTGGATGCTATTAAACATCAGGCCAAGACCGTAACCGTGGGGACAACACGGGTAAATGACAAAATTGATGGAATGATTTTTGATGCTCTTGCAGAATACCGAATAAAATTATCCCAGCTTTCCAATAAAAATATTATTGTTTTAAAAAATATCCAAAAAATCGTGGCACAAATAAATGGTGCTATTTTATATAAAATAGCAGGGTTGAACATTCTGGGTGAGCCCACAGATGTGAGCACCATTAAGGTAATAAAAAAAGACGGTGCTTTAGCCCACATACCTTCACGGGCAGAGGGTAAGGTAATCCTCATGGGAACAAAACAGATAATAGTAAGAGAAGGGAACGTATTTATTGGAAAAGGACGGCATGACGACCGGAGTTTTATAGCCATCCCATTATTTTCAGACTCAGAAAAAACGACTAATACCACAAGAGATTTACTGCTGCTGAATATTTCCCTGAAAGAACAGGTACCCCTTGTCCTGAAAATAAAAGCTCTTGGGGGAAAGTATAAACGTATAAAAAATATAGTGCAGGAAAACAATATAAAATGGGAGGACAGTCTCCTTGATCTTGTTGATATGCACAGGCTTTTTGGTAAATCAGCAGAAAAGATAGGGGAGTCTATTGTGGCAAATGAGCGATAGGAAACGTAAAGTTGTGGCTAAAAAAAAACTCCTTTTAAGGGGAAGGATAATAAATGAAATAAGATTTTTTTTTTCGAACTTAAAATATCTTGAAGTGGAGACTCCCTGCAGAATTTCGACACCTGCTCCGGAAGCAAATATTGAGATGGTGGAATCAGGCCCCCTTTTTCTTCATACATCTCCTGAGCTTTGTATGAAAAGGCTCCTTGCTGATGGATATGAAAAAATATTTCAGATCTGTAAATGTTTCAGGGATAATGAAAGGGGAGAAAAGCATCTTCCTGAGTTTACACTCCTTGAATGGTACTGGGCCGGAGCCGATTATCTCCAGATGATGGCTTTAACAGAGGCACTGATAAAAAAAGTAGCCGTGGAAATCGGTCTTGGGGATTTACTGATTTACCAGGGGGGCGAGATAAAGCTTAACAGCCCATGGGAAAAAATGACCGTTAAAGAAGCATTTGGTAATTTTGCGTCTGTTTCCATGGAACAGGCCATTTCGCAAAATCTGTTTGACGAAATACTTGCATTTGAAATAGAACCTAACCTGGGGAGAGAAAAACCCCTGTTTTTGTTTGATTACCCAGAGGCTTTCGGATCCCTGGCAAGATTAAAGCCTGATAATAATTTATTTGCAGAACGCTTCGAATTATACATTAGCGGCCTTGAACTATGCAATGGCTTTAGCGAATTAACCGACCAGAAAGAACAGCGAAAAAGATTTGAAAAAGAGATCGCCCTGCGTAAATTATCGGGGAAAAAAAAGTTGCCCATGCCCGAAAAATTCCTCGAATCTCTGAAAAAAATGCCTGGGGCTGCGGGAAACGCTTTGGGGATTGACAGGCTTGTCATGCTTTTTACCAACGCCGGCAAAATAGATGAAGTTGTGGCTTTTACTCCTGAAGAACTTTAGCAGTGATTTTTGTAACCAATGCTTCTGCCTGGAAATTATTTTTTGCAATTTCCTAACCGGACACCACTGAACTTTTTCGATTAAAAAGAGGATTTCCTATGAAAATAGCTATTATCGGTGCCGGAGCAATGGGTTCGATCTTTGGCTCCATGCTCTCCACTGTCTCTGATGTTTTCCTTATAACCACAAATAAAGAGCATGTAAAAGCAATCAATAAAACCGGCTTAAAAATTGGGGAAAATGATGGAACTTTTAAAAAATACAATCTATTTGCATCCGATGACCCAAAGGATATAAACGGAGAAGTTGATCTTGCTATAATTTTTACCAAATCCTATCATACCAAAGATGCCGCAATATCGGCTGTACCTATATTACAACATGACGGATTGGCCCTGACACTCCAAAACGGACTGGGAAATCATGGGGTAATTGCTGATATCCTTGGAGAAAAACGTACAGTTGCAGGGGTTACATCCCACGGAGGGATTCTTGTGGAGCCTGGTTTTGTGCGCCATGCCGGAACAGGACTCACACATTTTTCCAGTCCTGGGGCTGATTCTGAAAAAGTTGCCAAGGTAGCTGAAGTTTTTAATGCCGCGGGTATTGAGACCAGTATTTCCGATAACCTGGACACCTTGATTTGGGGCAAGCTGATCATAAATGTGGGAATTAATGCTTTGACCGCCATTTTGAGAGTTCAAAATGGAATTTTAGGGATAACGCCTGAATGTGAAAAAATTATGGGGAAAGCCGTATCAGAAGCCGTTAAGGTTGCAGATGCCCTGGGGATACGCCTTCCCTATACTAACCCCTTTGATCAGGTTAAAGAGGTTTGCAAAAAAACAGCCGAGAACAGGGCAAGTATGCTTCAGGATATTTTAAAGGGCTCCAGAACAGAGGTTGGGGTTATCAACAGGGCAATAGTTGCTAAAGGTATTGCAACGGGTGTACCTACACCATATAATCTTTTTTTATCTGAAATTGTTGAAGCTCTTGAGGCTACCACAAAAAGCAGATGCATATAGATTTCCAGATAATAAATTTCACTGCGTTATCGGTCAAGATCTCAGGCTATTCATATTTGGTTACCATCAATAAAAATATAGCTTAGGATTCGATCGAAAATAAATTGGCAATTTTAAGTGTTGAGGCGCCTGCCTGACAAGGCGTGAAAACGCAGGAATATCAAGATATTTATACGTTTTCGTAACGCAGTCAGGCAGGATGGATCGACGCTTAAAATGC
>DAOWMW010000034.1 GCA_030642865.1 Desulfobacteraceae bacterium | reverse complement strand
CGCTCAAAAATAACTTAACATTTTAATCGTCGATCCATCCTGCCTGACTGCGTTACGAAAACGTATAAATATCTTGATATTCCTACGCTTTCGCGCCTTGTCAGGCAGGCGCCTCAACACTTAAAATTGCCAATTTATTTTCGAGCGAACCCTAAAAGTAAAAAAAGGGTTTATATATGATATTTACTCTCCAAACAAACAAAAAAACCGAAATGATCGATATTACTCCTACCATTGCCAGGGCCATTTCTTCAGAGGGTATTACAGATGGATTCTGCTTTGTTTTTGTACCTCACACAACTGCGGCTGTCACCATAAATGAAAACGCTGATCCTGATGTTCCTGAGGATTTAAGAACAATTTTAGAAAAGATTGTTCCCTGGGAAGATGGCTATCGCCATCTGGAGGGAAATTCCGCTGCCCATATGAAAACAACCCTTGTTGGTTCATCTGAAGTGATCGCTGTGGAAAAGGGAAAACCGGTTCTTGGAACCTGGCAGTCGATTTTTTTGTGTGAATTTGATGGTCCCAGAAATAGAAAAGTAGTGGTTAAATTTTCATAGGGTAATAAAAAGCAGTAGTGTTTGGTTAGAATTTTGCAAGAGGGAAGTTTACTTATTTTTGTAGCGTATTGAATAAATTTATTCTTTAATAGCGGAAAAAACAATTAAACTTCCCGTATTTTATCTATTTTTTTTCCTGCGATTTCCTGACCGGACACCACTGAATAAAAAAAGGTAAAATATTTTGTCGGAATTTACACATATTGATAAGAATGGCCGGGTCAGAATGGTGGATGTAACCGATAAGAATCAGACCACCCGTAAAGCTGTAGCCCGTGGGACTGTTACCATGGATCAGGAAACCTGCGAAATGATACTTGACAAAACTGTTAAAAAGGGAAATGTGCTGGAAACCGCCAGAATTGCAGGGATCATGGCTGCAAAGAATACCTCTTCGATTATCCCCATGTGCCATCCTTTAAATCTTACCCATATTTCGGTTGATTTTTTCCCTGATCCCGGGGAGGGCTCGATTAATATAGAAGCCTCCGCTCGTACTGTGGGGCAGACAGGGGTAGAGATGGAAGCTTTAATGGCTGTCTCTGCAGCGGCACTGACCATTTATGATATGTGTAAGTCGTATTATAAGAAAATGATAATTTCTAATATTTGCCTTGTTGAAAAATCAGGGGGGAAAAGTGGCTTGTTTCTCAGGGAAGATCATTCAAGCAGGCCTTTTTGAAAAATGATTTTGAAAAGGGACAGGTTTAAGATCGATAAAGCATTAGAAATGATTTTCTTAAACCCCATGGCCAGGGGCATTCAGGAGATTTAAATGGGAGCAGAAAAAATTATTATCCAGGGAGCAAGGCAGCATAATTTGAAAAATATTAATGTGGAATTGCCCAGAAATAGTCTGATTGTGGTGACAGGCCTGTCAGGATCAGGAAAATCGACCCTTGCTTTTGATACTCTCTATGCCGAAGGCCAGAGACGGTATGTGGAATCTCTTTCCGCATATGCGCGACAGTTTTTAGAGCGGCTTGAAAAGCCTGATGTTGATTTGATTGAAGGTCTTTCTCCTGCCATTGCAATTGAACAAAAAGCTGCAAGCCATAATCCCAGATCTACGGTGGGAACAGTTACAGAAATTTATGATTACCTGCGTCTCCTTTTTGCACGAATAGGGACCCCCCATTGTTATAAGTGCGGCGATCCCATAGCTTCCCAGAGCCTGGATCAAATACTTGACAAGATTATCTCTTTTCCTGAAGGGACAAGGATTATACTTTTTTCTCCTGTAATTTCCGGGAAAAAGGGTACCCATGAAAAACTTTTCAACAGGCTGAAAAAAGAAGGTTTTGCAAGGGTACGGGTGGACGGCGAGATTGTAGATATAGAAGAGACCGGAAAGCTGAATAAATATAAAAAACATAATATCGATATTGTAGTAGACAGGCTTGTGGTAAAGGAGAATATGCGTAACAGGCTCGCAGATTCACTGGAGCTTGCCCTGTCGCAGTCCGGTGGCATGGTTCTGGTTGATATTGTTGGGATAGAATCTATTTTGTTCAGTGAAAATGCGGCTTGTGTCAAGTGTGGAATCAGTTATCCTGAATTTACACCAGCAAGTTTTTCTTTTAATTCTCCATCAGGAGCCTGCCAGCAATGTGATGGAATAGGAGCGATAACAGAATTTGACCCTGATCTTATAATTCCCAATAAGGATTTATCTCTAAGGGACGGAGCAGTTGATCTTTGGGCAAACAGAAACAGTCTTCATTTTATTGAATTTTTAGATGCCCTGACATTTCATTATAAAACAGATATCTATACACCCTATAAGGATTTGCCGGAGTCTTTTAAAGATATCCTCCTTTACGGCTCAAAAAACGAAAAAATAAATTTTTATTTTGAAAAAGATAATCGGAAAATCAGATATAAAAAAACATATGAAGGTATAATCCCGGGTTTAAAACGGCGTTATCATGAGACAAATTCACCCGGTTCCAGAGAAGATATAAAACGATATCTGAACTTCCGGACTTGCCAGGAGTGCGGCGGTACAAAATTAAACCAGGCAAGCCGATCTGTGAAAATAGAAGGAGTTGCCATACATGAAGCCACGGCGCTTTCCATATCAAATGCATATACATTTTTTAAAGGTTTGAATCTGACCGGGAAAAAAGAACTCATAGCTCGTAAAATTTTAAAGGAAGTAATTGAAAGATTAAGTTTTTTGAATAATCTGGGACTTTCTTACCTCACATTAAACAGGTCAGCATCCACCCTTTCAGGGGGAGAGAGCCAGAGAATCCGCCTTGCAACCCAGATAGGTTCCAAACTCACCGGTGTTTTATATGTTCTGGATGAACCGAGCATAGGTCTTCATCAAAGGGATAACCAGCGTCTTTTAGCCTCCCTTTTAAATATGCGCGATCTGGGGAATACAGTTCTTTTGGTGGAACATGATGAAGAGACAATACTTGCATGTGACCATGTCCTTGATATGGGCCCCGGGGCAGGTATGAAAGGGGGGAATGTTGTTTTTTCAGGAACACCAGAAGAACTTTTAAAATCCTCTGCTTCCCTGACAGGGGAATATCTTTCCGGGCGTAAAAAAATAGAAGTTCCTGATAAGAGAAATCCTGGTAATGGGAAGAGTCTGATTATTAAAGGAGCCTCCGCGAATAATCTTAAAAATATTGATATTGAATTTCCCCTGGGTTCTTTTATATGCGTGACAGGTGTGTCCGGATCGGGTAAATCGACTCTGGTATTTGAAACTCTGAATAATATTTTGTCACAAAGATTATACCTCTCCAGGGTCCCTGCTGGTGCCCATACCGAAGTAACAGGCCTGGAACATGTTGATAAGGTGGTAAATATTGATCAGTCCCCCATTGGTCGAACACCCCGTTCAAATCCGGGGACATATACTGGCCTTTTTACCTTTATAAGGGAGCTTTTTTCAAAGACCAGGGAAGCAAAAGTACGGGGTTACAAGCCTGGCCGTTTCAGCTTTAATGTTAAGGGGGGGCGGTGTGAAGCCTGCACTGGTGACGGAATAGTCAAGGTGGAAATGCATTTTCTTCCTGATGTTTATGTTCCCTGCGATGTATGCCATGGAAAAAGATATAACAGGGAAACCCTTGAGATAAAATATAAAGGGAAAAATATAGCTGAAGTTCTTGATATGACAGTTAATCAGGCATCTGATTTTTTCGGTAAAATCCAGACAATATATTCGAAGCTTAAAACCCTTGTTGACGTGGGGCTTGGGTATATTCATCTGGGTCAGTCTGCCATTACTCTTTCCGGTGGTGAGGCTCAAAGGGTGAAACTTGCACGGGAACTGAGCAAGCGGAGTACAGGCAAAACAGTATATATCCTGGATGAACCCACCACCGGGCTTCACACCGATGACATAAAAAAGCTTTTAAGTGTTCTTGGAATGCTCGTTGAAACAGGGAACACTGTTATTGTAATAGAACATAATATGGATGTTATAAAAACCGCTGATTATATAATTGATCTGGGCCCCGAGGGCGGGGATGAAGGGGGATATGTTGTGGCATGCGGAACACCTGAAATCATATCAGATATTGATGCTTCCTATACAGGCCGTTTTCTTAAAAAGTATTTAAATGGTAAATAAACAGGAACGAAAAAAAAACATAGGGAATCCTTGATAAATTACCTGTTTATTCTTTGTAAAATCTTTCTTTTTCGCTAAAAATACAGCCACAGTATTGTTGCCTGTATAAATTCAGCTCTTTTGATTCTTTAATACCCTCTTTCCATCCATTCCTGAAATCGTTGTAAAAAAAGGGGACTCCCACAGATTTCCCCATGGATATGCCTATCTCTTTTATTTTTTCATGGTTTTGAAATTTACTGTATAAAAGGGTTGATGTAAAAAAATCAAATTTGCCGCGTTTTGCAATATGAGCAGCCGCCTTAAGCCTGTCATGGTAGCAGTATGTGCACCTGTCAGCTTCCCTGAAGACCACACTTTGCAGAAACTGTTCAAGGTTGTATCCCTTTTGCCATATAACACGCAGATCTATTATTTTTGCATAATCCTCCAGGGTTTTTTTCCTTTTTAAACATTCTGTATAAGGGTGGATGTTATGATTATAAAAAAAACCGGTTACATTAAAATCTCTTTTTCTGAGGATTTTTATTGGATATATGGAGCATCCGGCGCAACATATGTGAAGGAGAATTTTCAATCTCTTTTTCCAAAAATAGCAGTTCCTACCCTGACAAGTGTTGAACCTTCTTCCACTGCAATTGTATAATCGTTTGTCATTCCCATGGAAAGTTCGCTGAGAAAGACATTGGGTATGGTTTTTTTGTTGATCAGGGTTTTTAAATCAAAAAGAGCCTTGAAATATGGTCTTGTTTTTTCAGGATCATCAAAGTAAGGGGGGATGGCCATCAATCCTTTTATCGATAAATTACGCAGATGGCTTATCTCTTTAATAAGATTTTCAGCATCTTTTTCATCCACACCCGATTTTAAAGTCTCTTTCCCTATATTTACCTGAATTAAAATGTTCTGAATTTTACCTGTTTTTTTTGCGTGTTTATCAAGCTCCAGCGCAAGTTTTATCTTATCCACTGTATGGATCAGATCAAAGAGCTTTACAGCATATTTTGCCTTGTTTTTTTGAAGATGGCCGATGAAATGCCATGAAACAGGATATTGGGAAAGGGCCTTTATTTTTTTGTCGGCCTCCTGAATATAATTTTCGCCAAGATCTTTTGCCCCCGCATTTATCGCCTCTTCCACCATTTGGGCAGATTTTGTTTTACTCACAACCACAAGGTGGATTGATTCATGACCCCTTCCGCATGAAGCAGCAGTTTTTTTAATTCGGCTTTTTACATTATTAATTTTGTTAATCAAGTTCATAGCCATCACTATTATCAAAAACAGATTTTTCCCTCAGGGTTCGCACAAAAATAAATTGGCAATTTTAAGTGTTGAGGCGCCCTCATGGCAAGGCACAAAAGTGCAGTAATATCAGGATATTCCTGCACTTTTGTAACGCAGTCAGGCGGGATGCATCGGCGCTTAAAATGTTAAGTTATTTTTGGGCGAGCCCTTAAGGTCCATGGCTCAGTCCTGACATCTGATGGCCAAATTTAGAACCAACCCCGTTTTTTTTAAAAAAAAGCTACAATTTATTTCAGGAGAAACCAGATGACAACCGGCAGCACAAAACCGGCAAAGAGTGAAATTACTTTTTTCAGCAGAGGAGGACAGGGGGGAATCACATCATGCCAGATCCTTGCAGAAGCTGCATACATTGAAGGGTACAAAGATGTTATGTCAATCCCCCAGATAGGAGCAGAACGGCGCGGAGCACCCATCAGAGCATTTTTGATTATTTCACAAAATATTATACGAACAGTTTCAGCGGTTACCAAACCGGATGTGGTACTTGTATTTGATGAAGCAATGCTGAAATTACCGCCGATAATAAATGCTATTCCCCGAAAAAACTGCAAGGTATTAGTGAATACCAAAAAATTAAATAAAGAAACTCCACTTTCTGATGAAATAGAAATATACACATTTCCAGGAACCAGTATAGCAATGAATCTAGGTTTAACATTAGAAGGATTACCCCTCGTTAATGTGCCGATCCTTGGTGCTTTTTCAAAACTAACAGGGCTGGTATCAATGGAATCCATTGAAAAAAGCCTGCAAAACAAATGGAGCGAAAAAGCCGAAAAGAATATAAAATCAATACATATGGCATTTGATAAAACAATAAAGGTCAATTAAACTCCATATGCTACAGACACTTTACAATATTTTTTTTAAACGCTATACCATGTATCAGGATCTATTTTGTTTATATTTAAAAGGATTTACAAAAAATGAAAACATCAGACAAACAGCCTGCAGCGCAGCAGCCGTACAAATCCTGGAAGGAGCTGCCCCACGTGCCAGTCTCTTATCCCCAGCTTGGCAGCATTGGTGCAACAGGCGAATGGCGAACATTTAAACCTGAAATCAATGCAGAAGCATGCAATAAATGCGGCATGTGTTATCTCTATTGCCCTGACGGGGTTATATCCTACAAAGAGGGTACTCTCCCGGAAATAGATTATATGTTTTGTAAAGGCTGCGGGATCTGTGCTTCAATCTGTCCCAAAAAAGCAATAGAAATGGTTAAAGAAAAGGAATAATAAAAAAAAGACTATTAATGATGAAAACAGAACAGGAAAAAGAAAATATATTAATCATGTCTGGCAATTATGCTGCGGCATGGGGTGCTAAATGCTCCAATGTTAATGTGATCAGCGCGTACCCGATTACACCGCAGACCACTGTTGTGGAAAAACTGTCCGATTTCGTTGATAATAAAGAACTTGATGCGAAATATATCCGTGTTGAGTCTGAGCATTCAGTTATGGCGGCACTCGTAGGGAGCTCCATGACGGGGGCAAGATCATTTTCTGCCACATCCGGACAGGGGCTTCTCTATATGGCAGAAATGCTCCATTGGGTCTCTTCATCAAGGCTTCCCATTGTAACCACCATCGCCAGCCGGGGTATAGCCCCTCCATGGAATATATGGGCAGACTATACTGATATTCTCTCTATTCGTGATTGCGGATGGATTATTCAGTTTGCCTCTACCCATCAGGAGATATTTGACTCCATACTAATGGCTTATAAAATTGCTGAAAATCCTGAAGTAAGCCTGCCGTATTTTGTGGTTTACAGTGGCTTTTCCCAAAGTCACACAAGCAAGCCTGTCTCCATTCCCGAACAGCAGCGTATCAATAAATTTCTCCCGATACTCCCTGAAGATGGATGGGGCCACCTTAACCTCAATCCTGACAAACCAGTAACCTTTGGTAATCTGGTTATGCCGGAGCAGGAATACCTTGATTTTCGTTTTATGATCCATGATTCCATGGTGAAATCGAAAAAAAACATACATGATACAATAAATTTGTTCAACCAGAGCTTCGGCAGAGACTACGGAGGACTGGTGGAAAAGTATATGTGTGATGACGCTGAGGTTATTCTAATATCCTACGGAGGACTGGCGGAACAGAGTAAAGATGCGGTTGACAAATTGCGTGACCAGGGTAATAAAGTCGGCTTGTTCAAACTAAGATATATTCGTCCCTTTCCCAATGAAGAACTCATAGAGCTTTTCAATTCAGGGATCAAAGTAATTGGGGTAGTAGATCAGGGAACCGCATTCGGGAATCCCACAGGGGGTCCCATTTCCACAGAAGTCATGTCATTATTAAATCATACAAAAAATAGAATAGACGTTCTCCCATGTATATGGGGCATCGGCGGAAGAAATGTCTCTGTTGATGACCAGATAGGACTCTTTGAAAAACTTCTGTATATTAAAAACAACAATGAATATCCCACAGACGAAACCTGCCAGCACGGTACGGTGTGGATGGGGCTAAAAACCGGGATCTAAAAAGTATGATCACTACAAAGGAACTATTAAAAATTGAAAGCGTAAAACCAGAATTATTTTTGGCTGGAAGTTCATCCTGCGCAGGATGTCCATCTGTA
This sequence comes from Desulfobacteraceae bacterium, assembly GCA_030642865.1. Classification (GTDB taxonomy): domain Bacteria; phylum Desulfobacterota; class Desulfobacteria; order Desulfobacterales; family BuS5; genus DAOWMW01. The sequence goes on along the minus strand of DAOWMW010000034.1, from coordinate 1,546 downwards.
TTAGCTTTACGCTGGGCATTAAAAGCACTTGGAAAAAAAACCGTTGTTGTGTCACCAGCATGCTGCGCAAATGTATATATTGGCTTGTGGCCCAAAGCATCACCTGCTGTCCCCTATATAAACATGGCCTTTGCCGCTGGAGCCTCTGCAGCAGCCGGAGTTGTTGCAGGATATGAATCCCTGGGCAAAAAAGATATTAATGTACTCACCTGGGCAGGGGACGGGGGGACAGTTGATATTGGGATTCAGGCATTAAGCGGAGCCATTGAGCGAAACACAAATTTCATTTATGCCTGTTACGACAATGAAGGTTACATGAATACAGGAACACAAAGAAGTTCCTCAACTCCCAAATATACAGTGACCACCACCACTCCAACGGGAAAGCATATGCACAAAAAGGATATCTCGCAAATTGTCGCGGCCCATGATATTCCCTATGTTGCCACCTGCCTTGCCACAGATCCTGTTGATGTTTACAATACATTTATGGAGGCGAAAGCTATCCATGGCCCAAAATTTATCCATATCCTCACCCCTTGTGCCCCTGGATGGCGTTTCGACGTAGCCAACTCCATAGATATGGGGGCAATGGCTGTTAAATCAGGCTTTTTCATCCTCTGGAAACAGGTTAACGGACGTTTGGAAATCAAGAAAAAAAGCTTGCGGTACATGGATAAGCAAAAACGTATCCCTGTTGGAGATTACCTTAAGGGCCAGGGAAGATTCAGCAAATTAACCAAAGAGCAGATAGATGACATGCAAAACTGGGTTGACAAAAGATGCGAAAAAATTTCAGCCCGGGCTGAATATGAAGCAAATCTTTAAATCTCAATGATCAACTGCATAATAAAAAGCCAGCTATAGATTGCTACATAATAAAATTCGACTTGTGCGGTTAGCTATTATAGCTCGCCGCAAGTGAATTGGTACCATCTTATTTATTAATAAAGGGTAACTGCTCAGCTATACTGATTCAGTGTATTACAACAGATATTGGCTGAATAGTTACCCTTTTTTTATTATTTCATGACAAAATTTTGCATATAAATCTTTCGAGCGAACCCTAAGATAATTATTTTGAGAAGGCCAGAGGTGTTTTGCCTCAAAACATTGACACAATTCTTTTTTATAATGTATTATTATAAGTAATATCGAAGCAAGCAGGAGCAAGCTTATGCCTGAAATAAGTCGTTTTTTGGGAATTATAATATTTATGAATTTTAACGAACATTCCCCGCCACATTTCCATGCAAAATATGGAGAATATCAAATTTCTGTAGATATCAAATCAGGTGTCATTGAAGGGAGATTTCCACCACGAGCCCTAAAGCTTGTTCTTGAATGGCATAGCCAGCACATAGATGAATTATTGAGTAACTGGAATTCTATTATAAACACTGGTGAATATAATAAAATTCAGCCGTTAGAATAGGAAAATAATCTTATGTTATTACAAGTAAAAAAAGCTGATTATCTTCACGACTATAAACTTCATATTCAATTCAACGATGGAACCGAGGGGGATGTTGATTTAAAGAAAACT
>DAOWMW010000087.1 GCA_030642865.1 Desulfobacteraceae bacterium | reverse complement strand
GGCAATTTTAAGTGTTGAGGCGCCTGCCTGGCAAGGCGCGAAAGCGTAGGAATATCAGGATATTTATACGTTTTCGTAACGCAGTCAGGCAGGATGGATCGACGCTTAAAATGTTAAGTTATTTTTGGGCGAGCCCTTATCTTTTAAAGATGCCCGAATATCTTTAACAGCGGTATTGATGATTGAACATATACTTCGTGATGAAATGGTAGCCCCTGTTATGGCATTAATTTCATCGGGAGAAGTTGCGCCGGTTTTACTTGCGACAATGGGCATATTTGTACTTTTTGAAATAAACTGTTTCCGGAATTCCCATTCAGTTATTTTATTTCCAAGGCCCGGAGTTTCCTTTTGCTCCAGGATAAAAAGCCCCAGAATTTTATTTAAGGAAGGATCAAGACCAATTAACAGCTCAATCTTATCGGCATAGCCCTGACCCGAAGATTTTACAACCCAGCCTGATGTTTCCCCTTTTTCAATTACCTGGAAAAGCTTATATGAGACAGTACGGTTGTTTTTTGTAATACTGACAGTCCTGGGAGTTATCTCAAGACTTCTGCCCTCTTTTTCCAGACGTTTAACAGCCCCTTTGCCCAATATCAACCCGGGTACTTTTTGTCGGGTTTCATTTATTTTATTTGCTTCGATTTTTGGTGACAGAACCATCTGAACTCCGGCAAGGGCGGAGCCAAAGCAAAGCGTGAGAAGAAGTACCAGCCAGCCCTGGACAATATAATTATTTTTTAGTTTCTCCATGTTAAATTTACCTTTACCATAGATTTTAAAACAATGCTTTTGGGAAGGATTAAGGGAGGTGTAATACTCCAACTACCGATAACGCACCCAAAAATTTCAAGGTGTACGGTTATCCTTTAGCAGTTAGCTATTAACCAAAAAGCTAACACTTGACAGGTAAGGATCGTAAATTTATTTCATCCCCAATCCCCTAAACCGTACTGATGGAAAAGTTTTGTCTCAGGATCTATAATGCTGCGCACCAAGGGTTCTGTGGGGCACCCATCTGTTAATAAGGGGCGTTACTCCGTTCATTAAAAGGACAGCAAACATGACACCCTCGGGATATCCACTGAAAATACGCAGGAGCATAATCAGGGCGCCTGTCCCGACTCCGAAAACAATTTTCCCCAGGGGGGTAAGGGGGCTTGTCACAGGATCGGTTGCAATGAAAAATGCTCCAAAAAGAAGCGCCCCGCCAAAAAGATGATGAAATAGAGTCCAGCCCTCCTGGGGGCTTAAAAAATCAAAAAAACTTCCAATAATGATTACAGTCCCCAGGAGGCTCACAGGTATTTCCCAGGAGACTGTCCTTCGGAGGCAAAGGTAGAGGCCTCCAAGAATACAGGCGATGGCGCTCACTTCTCCCGGGGAACCATTGGTGAATCCCATAAACAGATCAAAAATGGCTGTGGAGATGCCGGATTGTTTGAACGCATTCAGCGGAGTTGCCATGGAAACAGCATCAACCATGCTGGTGGAATCGACATATCCGGAAGCTGCCATCACCCCTGCAAAGGAGATCATTACAAATGCTCGGCCAACCATTGCAGGATTAAAAAGATTCATCCCAATGCCCCCAAAAATAATCTTGCCGATCCCCATGGCAACAAATGATCCGATTACCCCCACATACCATGGAGCAGGTCCGGGCAAAGACAATCCCAGGATTAAGCCTGTGATTGCAGCCGAGCAATCAAAAAGAGAAAAGGATTTTTTCCTCATTTTCATAAAAATAGCTTCCGCCAAAAGGCAGCTTGCAAGGCAAATCAGGATCTGCTTCACTGCGTACAGCCTGAAAAAATAAATTGCCATCCCAATCACAGGGACCAGGGCTATCAAAACATCCATCATCATTTTTTTTGTTGTAAGGGATGGATTTAAAAAATGGGGAGACGATGCAACCTGGATATGGGGAATCATTGATATCTCAGGATTCTCGATTTTTGTTTTCTGTTCTTTTTCTGGCATAATCTATATTATTCCATCCTGTTTTTTCTTTTTGCCTGAACCATGGCTTTACCCATACGAATCAGTTGCACCAGGGGTATTTTCGCCGGGCAGATATATCCACAACAGCCCGAGTCCATGCAGGCCAGGATGTCGTACTTTTCTGCAAGCTCAACATTTTTATATTTTGCCGCTTGAGCCAGTTTTGCGGGGATCAGATGCATGGGGCAAACATCCACACATTTCCCGCATCGTATGCAATTGGTTTCCTTCGCCTTTTCCATATCTTCGTGGGTGAGAAGAGTAATTCCGCCTGTACCTTTGGTTATGGGCATATTAAAATCAGTAAAGGCGAATCCCATCATGGGACCCCCTGACAAAACACGAGCCGCATTACTCGTCAGACCTCCGCAGTACTCGATCAATTCGCCATAGGATACACCAATGGGAATAAGTAAATTCTTAGGGTTTTTAATACCACCTCCTGTCACAGTTACAACACGGTGGGTCAGAGGTTTTTTTTTTAAAACTGCCCTTGCCACAGCCGCAATGGTCCCCACATTACTTACAACGGTGCCCACATCTGCCGGAAGAGATCCCAGGGGCACAATCTTTTTAAGGACAGCCATAATCAGATGCCGCTCGCTTCCCTGGGGGTATTTGGTTTTAAGTACTGCAACCTTTATATTTGTTCCTTCTGCTTTTTTTCGAATCAGGTCAATGGCTGCAGGTTTATTCTTTTCAATACAGATAATAATATCCTTAGCCCCAGTTGCAATACCGGCCAAAACAGCCCCTGTGATAACAGGCTCAGGTGCTTCAAGCATCACACGGTAATCTGGTGTAAGGTATGGTTCACATTCGCAGCCGTTTATTAAAAGCGTATCAACCGGCTTTTTTCTATTGAACGTTATTTTAACATAAGTGGGAAATGCAGCTCCTCCCAGTCCCACAATACCGGCGTCATCGATCATTTTGTTGATATCTTTTGGTGTAAACTCTCCGTTAAATTTTTTTGGCCACTCTCCACCAAAAATATCATCCCACAGATCCGTTCCTTCAAGCTGTTTTCCTTCAGCCTTAATGGGAATAGCCGGAACGTGACGGGCATTGGGAAGAGTTGTTACTGATTCCTTCATCACCCTGCCGGATATGGGTGCATGGATGGAAGCTGAGATTAGCGCCTTGCTTTCGGCCACCACCTCACCGTAACAAACATTCTGTTTAGGCTTAACAATGCTTTCACACGGTGCGCCTATGTTTTGTAAAAGTGGTAAAAGAACATTTTCAGGAGCTGGTAATACCTCAATGGCTGAATCAGCAGAAAAGTGTTTTTGTTCTTGAGGATGAATCCCCCTGGGGAATGTCCCCTTTCCTTTAAATCCTTTAAAAATTAAACCCATATTAAATTTTTCCCAAAAGTATAGGTTGGCTGGGCCACCAGAAGTCATAATTGAGCTGTGGTGAAACTTGAAACCCTGGCTGTTTGAGCCTGGCTGTTTTTCGAGGCTTTTAAATTTTATTATAGCTCAATTTATTGCTGAACTTAAAACCAGGCCCCAAAAGTATCAATAGATCTCAGTAGCGTCCGGTTAGGAAATTGCAAGAAGCAAAATACGAAAAGTTTAATTGTTTTTTCCGCTATTAAAGAATAAATTTCTTGAATTTCTAAGCTTGCTCCGCCAAAATTGCGAAACTCGCTCGTACCTCGCTCAAACAATCGCAATTTTTTGGCTAGCTACACTAATAAATTCTAAGAAATTTATTCAATACGCTACAAAAACAATTAAACTTCCCTTTCGCAAGATTCTAACCGGACAGTATTGAATAGATCTGCCAATTATGCGCGTGTTTGTAAATTTATATATATCATAAATATGCAGGTCTGGAATTGATATAAGTCAATATATATAGGCATGGGATTAATATAAATCAACAGAGGGCTTGTTAGGGGCGTTGTGAAAATGTCATAAAGCCCCTGGTTTGAAAATGCATGGTAAAAAAGATCAGCCGGGCATGTTTTTTTTGCCAACTGACTTTTTTTACCCTTTATATAACTTCTTTCATTCAATAGCTTTCACCTTCAATAACAACAGCTATGGAAAGCTTACTCATTAGTAACTATTCAGCCAATATCTGTTGCAATACACTGAATCAGCGTAGCTGAGCAGATACAAAAAAAGGAAAAATAATGGCAACTATCTCAGGGGCAGATAAACCCGTCAGGACTCTGGCATACAACAGTTTCAAGACCTGTCTCTTTTAATACCCTGTATACCTCTTTCATATCATCAGATGTGGTTTTTTGTATTTTTCGTCTGAACGCCGGTTGATAATCATTTACAGCAACCTGTAAACAGGGGTCTATTTTAAAAAGTTTTTTACCCATAGCCTCTACTTCTTCAATCGATATAAGATCTTTATTATATGGAATGCCGATACCTGTAAACACCTTGTCTTTATAATGTTTTAATAAATATTTTACAGCATTCCAGGCGATTTTTTTGTACTTTTCGGCCATCTCTTTATCCTTTAACCCTGTTATAAACATGAACGTATCAGTGGATAAGGCTTTCAGGTCTATGCCCATGTCTGTCATGCCGGCGTTGACAAGTTCATCAATATAATTTTTAGTCAGTAATGACCCGTTGGTATCAACGTGCAATCTAATGTTTTTATTTTTGTAAAGTTTTCTTAATTTTTGCAAAAATGTTATGAGCCACACCCTGTTAAGGGTCGACTCACCTCCTGACACGGTGAGCCTGGAAACATCAGGGTATTTTTTGTTTGTCAGGAACATTTTTCTTGCAGCTTCACTGGGTGTCAGGAAATCGCCTCTTCCCCTAAAAGCTACATGCCAGTTCTGGCATTGCGGGCACTGGAAATTGCAACCCGCAGTATAGCATACTATTTCAATCGCTTTTTTGGGATCCTTTCTTAAAGTCCAGGGTGTCCCCACACCTCCGGAAGGATGCCCCACAAAACCGCAGACAATTCTTTTTGGCATATAATTTGACGGAGGTGTTGTTATGACTTTCATCCCTTTTCGAATCATTGTAACACACGCCGGCTTCATTACGCCGTCTACTTCAACGGAGCAACTGGAACACGCCCCAACTCCGCATGGCGCAAATATTTCAGATTCAGATGGTTCTTCTGGTTCTTTTGGTAAATCTGTAATAACATAACCAATTCCTGTTAAAGCTTCCTTTATGCTAATCTTTTCCGGAACAGAAATTTTTTTACCATCAACTTCTATATTGATCTTATCTTTTCTTTTTGATTCGATGAGTATAAGGGCTTCATTTGGACATAATAGTGTGCAGGCGCCGCAACCGATACAGATATTCTCCTCTGCTCCCGGGCATGCGACCAGATCAAGACATGCATTACAATGTTTACATTTTTCAAGAATATGCTTAGCTATAAAAGGCATGATTTTTTCCTGGGATAATCTCCGTTTTTTTAATACAGCAGGACCCTGTAAGGTAGACGAACATTATACTATCCCTCCACTTGAAAGGTTCGATCTCAATAATGTTTTGATGCTGATTGAGCAGAAAAAATATTTTGTCCTCCATGCTCCAGGACAGACAGGAAAAACAACATCCATGCTGGCTCATTAATGGAGCATCTCATCATGCCCTTTATATTAACGTTGAAGCGGAGCAGGCAGCAAGGGAAAAAGTAGCAGGTGGAATCAAGGCTATACTCGCAGATCTTGCCTCCAGGGCTAAAAACCATATGGGTGATGATTTTATCCAAAGGATACAGCATCAGGTTTTTGAAGAGAATAATGAGTATTCAGCGTTAAATCAAGTTTTAACTTTATGGTCAGGCAACAGCGCCAGGCCCTGGTGTTAATAATAGATGAGATTGACTCCCTTGTCGAAGATACCCTATATATCTGTTTTACGCCAGAGAAGATCCAAATATGACAAAAGACCTGCAAATTTTCCCCAGTCCATTATTCTTTGCGGTGTCAGGGATGTAAGGGATTACAGGGGGGAGGATATTTCCTGGGATGAAAAGATTTTCTCAGAAAAAAGAAAATATAAAGGGAGGGATATTTTTATCTGGGGCATGTGAATAGAGGAAAG
>DAOWMW010000240.1 GCA_030642865.1 Desulfobacteraceae bacterium | reverse complement strand
TTGGCAATTTTAAGTGTTGAGGCGCCTGTCTGACAAGGCGTGAAAACGCAGGAATATCAAGATATTTATACGTTTTCGTAACGCAGTCAGACAGGATGGATCGACGCTTAAAATGCTAAGTTATTTTTGATCGAGTCCTAAGGGCTCGCTTAAAATGTTAAGTTATTTTTGCGCGAGCCCTAAGGATTGGGGATGAAACAAATTCACGATCCTTAGCCCTGATGGGTTCTTTCTTAACGATCTCTAATACATTCACACAATTTCAAAATTTTAATCAGCTTATACCTGTTGCAGCTACACTGAATCAGTGTAGCTGAGTAGTTACAATCTATTTACATTTTGCAGGTGTGGGCGAATCAGCAGCATGGGAGTGGAGATATGTATAAATGTCTAGCAGGTCCTGCTCTGAAAGTTTTTCCCATTCCTCTTTGCATTGAAAAATCTCAAACTTTTTTTTGTCAAAAATTCTTTTCCATTGGGCCTGGGTTTTGGTGCTGGGGTCCAAAAGAGGTTTTTTAGATTCAATTGCCCCGCGGGCATTGCAGTCCTTAAAAACCTTTCGGTAGGTATATTTTCCTTTACGGCTGTTTCCTTTTTCTGCAGCCAGAATTGTATCTGCGCTGGCAAAAGCGAAAAATAAAGCTATCAATATTAATAATATTTTTTTTGTCATAATTGTCTCCTTAAGCTAAAAAGGGTTGCAGTTAAAATCTAAAAATTGCGGATGCGTAAACATTCCATACTTCATCCAGGACAGGGAACAATGCATCAAGAGCAGACATATCACTGATTTTTACAGGAGCTCCCAGGGGATTCCCGCTTCCTGTATATTCATAGTCATAGTATTGTCCACCCAGTTTAACAAAGAAATTCCCCTGATAAATGGGCTGAATATAGTAGGACTCAAACACATGACCCCTTGTGGAAAGCTTACTTGCTATCAATGTGTCTTCAGCACCTGTCATATTGAACCAGTATTTTGATCCATAATTATATTCAATGCCGAATCTTGCATTCAAAGGCATTGGAAACACTGCACCTGTATAAATGGCGTAGCCGTTTTGCGATTCAAGTTTTCCATTGGAGCTTAAAAGCCCCATCCCCATGAGGTTGTAAAACGGATTTTTTGAAACTTTTTCAGGATTTGTGTGGGACAATGAAGGGGCAATGAAAAAATCGATATCAGCAAATTTTTCTGCAAAATTTGTTCTCAGCATTATTGTTGCCATGTCCATGGCACCCAGGTTTGTTGATGCTTCGAGTCTGCTTATATATCCACCACGATTAGGGGTAAAGGAGTATGTCCCGTCAGCCTCGGCATAGGGAATAAAAGGCATTAGCATGGTCCCGGCAAATCCGTCGGTCAAATCCCACCCATGGGCATAATTTATAATAAGGCTGGTGACCTCATCATCATACAAGGTGGCAATAAAACCGCCAAGGGTGCAGTCATCAACATCTGCGTTTCCGTTTAAAGAATAGCTGTTGCCCCAGTCACTTTCAAAACCGACTCCATAGCATAATTTGAAAGCAGCACCAGGAATCCCTGTGATGTCTTCCAGCGCGAAATTTAAAGACCCGCCGTCAAATTGCCAGTTGATTATGGAGGCGACGGGAGATCCCCCTGTAAGGCTGTTGTTTCTGTACTCCAGGCCGGCACCATCAGTGGCAGGCCTTCTTCCCAGTGAGAGGCTAACAGGTAGTTGGCCAAACTGATGCTTTAAGTCGAAGTAGGCTCTTTCAACATGGAGAATGTCTCCATGGGGCAGACTTGATGTGTTTCCGTCAAGGTTTACATCACCCATGCTTCCTGTGTTGAATTTTATACCGGAGCTGTCACCAAAAACTTTATACATGGCAAGCCTTCCGGTAAAAGACAGGTTGGCATTTACTTTTGCCTTCATCTCAAGGCGCAACCTGTTTGTGTATATAACGTCGTTATCCGCATCATATTCATGAACAGGAACCTTGATGTCCCCCATCATGCCCATCATCTCCTGGATAACTTCCTTGGGAGCACCATTAAAGCCACCCACCACAGGAAGTACCATGGACTCAATCATTTCAGGAGTCATCATTTTGTCCATTAATTCAGGAGGCATAATATCCATCATCGTCATCATCATCTTATATAAATTTGGACGGAAGTCTCCGAAAAAACCGTTCATCAGCCAGTCCGGTGCTCTGCTCAGATCATTGTAATGGATAGACTCGGCCTGGGTTCTAAGTTCCACGCCAAAAGAAAGTTTATCCGTTGCAGTATGGAGTTCACTCTTGCTGAGTCTTTCATCAATATATGCAATTTCTTCTTGTTCGTTGATATTGTCTGATTCCAGCTTTTTTATTTTCACCTGCATTGATTCTATCATTTCATGCATAATCTTTATTTGATCCTTTAAAAAATCTATATCCTCTTTTGCGGATGCAGATAAGGGGATAAAAAAAGCAAGCATCAATATAAGTCCCATTGTTAAAATCAATTTTTTCATTTTTGGCATCAATTCTCCTGATTTAAGTAATTATTAGGTCGTTGGTAAAACATCGACAAAATATTAGGTAAAACATATAATTTGTCGATAGATGACATGTTCTCAAAAAATTATTTGCCCAAATTGTGGGAGTGACAAAATTATGAAATCTGGATGAAATTTTTTTGGCACACAACGTTACCGCTGCCAAAATATAGATAGTGTAACTAAAACGTTCATGTTGAGTTACAGCTTTGGTCCATTACCATATTTTTCAGTGCTCAAGTCGTTTTTTTCATAAGTCTTATTCACAAGCAAAAAGTATTCCAAAAAAATATTTTTAAATAAAAAGATGTAACTGTTTGAAAATATAATTTTTTTTTTTAATTTTTACTCGTGAAAATAAAGTGTTAACACAGATTGTTAATATGTGTTAATTAACACCTCGACTTTTTGAGGAACAAATTATCTCTAAACGCCCTTCAATTGGGGATTTTGCTTGTTATTCAGGCCAAAATATACAATTGCTTCCCCCATTGTCAAATCAAGAATAAAGTTTATAACCATCTCTAATTTTGGTAAACTATAAAGTACTCCCCATTGTCAAGACAAAAAACAAGCT
>DAOWMW010000029.1 GCA_030642865.1 Desulfobacteraceae bacterium | reverse complement strand
GTTGCCGGTTTTCGAAAGATGACAAGTTGAGGAGAATGATGAAGATTAATTATTATCCAGGTTGCACATTAAAATCCAAGGCAAAAAACCTTGAAGATGCTGCAATTGCTTCCATGGAAGTACTGGGAGTTGAGATGGAGGAGATCGAGCGGTGGAATTGCTGCGGTGCTGTATATTCCCTTGCCGAAGATGATCTCATTCACCAGGTTGCCCCGGTTCGAGATCTCATAAGGGCCAAGGAGCAGGGGAGCGGAAAACTGACCGTTTTATGCTCCATGTGTTATAATACACTGGCCAGGGCTAATCTTGTAATGAAAACTGATGGGGAAAAAAGAGATACCATAAATCGATTTATGGATGAGGAGATCGATTATTTTGGTGAAGTTGAAGTTGTCCATCTTTTGAGTCTTTTGAGAGATGAGCTGGGTTGGGATAAAGTACGTGAAAAAGTCAAAGCGCCTCTCACCGGCTTAAAAGTAGCTCCTTACTATGGATGTACCTTGCAGCGACCTGTGGAGGTTGGAATAGAGCCCCTGGGAAGCTATGCATTGATGACAGCATTGTTTGAAGCCCTTGGGGCAACTGTTGTCGATTTTCCAGCATCTGCTTATTGCTGCGGTTCATACCAGGTTCTTGGAATGCCTGACTCTGCTGCAGATGCAGCATCAAAAATTCTGAATCTTGCCAGGGGTTCAGGGGCTGATGTAATTGCCACAAGTTGTCCTTTGTGTGAATTTAATTTAGGGAAAAAACAGCAGGGTCTCCTCGACGAAAAGAAAATTTCACAAGGTATGCCTACCTTCTATTTTACCCAGCTCATGGCTTTAGCTCTCGGGCTTGCTCCTGATGTATGCCATTTTGAACTTAACGATCCAAATGCGGTGGAATTTTTGAAAAGTAAGGAATATTCTATTTAGTGCCCAGGGGAAATTATCCTTTTCAGGTGAGGCACTATTTATATGGAAATCTATATTTATAGAATTAAAAACAGAGGAATAACCGATCTGTTTTTTTAAGGAGAAATTAATATGGCTGAAGCAGAAAATATTCAAGCTAAGCAGGCTCCCAAAGTGGCTACAGGTGATCGGGCTATTTTGCCTGAAGGAGCCAAAACCATACCTGTATATGTTATGGGGAAACGTTATGAAGTCCCTGAAACTCTTACAATAATGAAAGCGATGGAATTTGCCGGGTTTAAATTTATCCGGGGAGCGGGCTGTCGTGGAGGTATATGCGGAGCATGCCCCACTGTTTACCGAAAAGCCGGGGACTACAAACTTTTTTTTGGTCTTGCCTGCCAGACAGTTGTTGAACCGAATATGTACCTTGCGCAAATTCCCTTTTATCCTGCTAATCGTGCAACTTACAAGCTTGAAGAGTTGTCTGGTGATCCTGAAGTTATTTATGCTCTTTATCCGGAATTGTTCCGTTGTGTTGCGTGTAATCTTTGCACAAAAGCCTGTCCCATGGATGTTGATGTGCTGGGCTATATTTCTGCCTTAAAACAGGGAAATATCGCCAAAGCCGCTGAAATATCCTTTGATTGTATCCAGTGCGGCCTTTGTGCCAGCCGGTGTATGGGAGAACTTCCCCAGTATCATATTGGACAGCTTGCAAGGCGGATATATGCAAAATATATTCAGCCAAAGGCAGAACATCTGCAAAAAAGAGTTGATGATATTAATGCGCAAAAGTACGATGAGGTTTTAAAAAACCTTCTTGCCATGGATAAGGAAAATCTTGAAAAGATATATATTAATGAACGTGAGCGGGAACCAGATCTTACCCCTCCGGGTGAATGGGTACCTCAAGACACACAATATCTATAGCCGAAACTTGTTTTATCGTGAACAGGAGTAAAGGAGAAAAAAATGTCATATACACCCGAAATGAGGGAATTAATTAAAAAGGTTGAGGCTACTCGTCCGGCGAGGGTGGAAAGGGCCCGGCGTAATGAACATTATCCTGCTTTGAATCTTAAAGAACGTGAAGAGGTTTTAAATGCCTACCATCCTGATTGTCAAAAGGATGGGACTCGGGCAGTAAAAGTCGGCTCAAACAAAGGGGATATTTTTCAGGATCAGGTGGCAGACCTTCTGGAATCAAAAGCTTTGCTGCGGCCTGATGCAGTAGACCTTTCCACTGTTGATTATGAAGCAGACGTACTTATCATTGGTGGTGGAGGTGCTGGTACATCCGCTGCTTTAATGGCTTCGGATGCAGGCAAAAGTGTAATTATATCAACCAAGCTCAGGCATGGTGATTCAAATACAATCATGGCAGAAGGGGGTATCCAGGCTGCTACCCAGGAATGTGATTCTCCATTTTATCATTACATTGATACCATAGGGGGGGGGCACTTTACAAATCAGCCCGATCTTGTGGAAGCCATTGCCCATGATGCTCCATTATCTATTTCATGGCTGGAAAATCTGGGAATGATGTTTAACAAGACTCCGGAAGGACGTATGGTTGTGCGCCATTTTGGAGGTTCTTCCCGGAAAAGACTCCATTCAGCAGGGGATATGACCGGAGCAGAGATCATGCGTGTGATAAGAGATGAAGCACGAAGCAGGCAAGACTCCATTACTGTCCTTGAATTTACCCCTGCAGTGGAGCTTATTCTTGACGAAGATGGAAAATGTGCAGGAGCAATTCTGTTTAATATGGAGACACGGGAATTTTATATTGCAAAGGCAAAGGCTGTCATTCTTGCATCCGGTGGTTTTGGACGTCTTCATATTAAAGGTTTTGCAACAACAAACCATTACGGCGCCACAATGGACGGCGTTGTTATGGCCTATCGAGTTGGCGTGGGAAATAAATATCTTTTCTCCACCCAGTATCACCCCACAGGTGTGGTATACCCTGAGCAAAACGTTGGCTTGCTGATTACAGAAAAAGTAAGGGGCCTTGGAGCCCATGTGTTAAATATTGATGGGGAACAATTTTGTTTTCCCCTGGAACCAAGGGATGTGGAGTCTGCAGAATTAATATGTGAGGCCATGGATAAGGGGAAAGGCATATTAACCCCCACCGGCCGTGTTGGCCTTTGGCTCGACTCCCCCATGATCGACGATCTCCATGGCGAAGGTACTGTTAAAAAAGAACTTCCAGCTAAATTTATCCAGTTTGCAAGGCATGGGATAGATATAAGCAAAGACCCCATGCTTGTCTATCCAACACTCCATTATCAAAATGGTGGTGTAAATGTTAGTGCATCGACTGAAACAGATGTACCCGGGCTTTTTGCAGCAGGTGAGGTTATAGGGGGTGTCCACGGAGAGAACCGCCTCATGGGGAACAGCCTGCAGGATATTATAACCTTTGGCAGACGTGCTGGAGTCAACGCTGCTGAATATATTGACGGAGGCGTTGAGATTAAAAAGCTGACCATTGATCATGTTGCAAGATTTGAAAAGGAAATTGACGAAGCCGGCATTACAGACCCTGTAACCGCTCCGATAATTCTTCCTGATTATTCAACTGATGAAGTCATTTCACGTCGCTGGGCAGAAAAATAAAGAGCTGAGCGCTGAAAAAAACTCACGTTCCCACGCTTCAGCGTGGGAACGTATATCTTATACTTCCATGATCGCTGTTCTATTTTTTTTGTTTATATTCTGTCGAGAAATTCCAGGTCCCTGGCCTGTGTTTTTTTTGTTCCCAGGGCAAGAATTTCAATTTTGCCCTCTTTGCCGGTGCCATAATATATACGACCGGTATATGCAAAAATTATCTCAAAAAAAGTTTTTCCCCCTTTTTTCAAAAATACTTTTCTTTTGACACTTACAAGGCTGGGATCATCATTGAGTTGATGGATTATTTTTTTACATTTATTTTGCATCCCATCACCCATGGCATGAAAACTGGATATTGATCTTTTATTAATCTCGATGTTTTTATATAATTCATTAAACTCTTTTTGAAGCATATTCACAGTTTGATTTTTTTTTCCGGTCTTATCGCCAGCGCTTTTTTCTATTTTTTTTAATTTTTCTTTTAAAAGATCAATCTCTTCTATTTGCTTTTGTTGATAAGCAAGATTATCTGTTAATTTTTGTTCAAGAATAATTATCTCTTCTATCATTTCGGTTTCGTTTGTGTGCGCCCTGTTTTTTTCTTCTTTAAGATTCTTTTTGTATTCCTTCAAGTTAAGATGGAGCTTTTTCCTGTCATCGCTTAGATGTTGCAGCTTATTTTCAAACTCTTTTTGCAAACCAGAGAGTCTATTTGCCTCTTCACGCTGGCTTTTTTTTATCCATGCATTATAATAAAGATAGAGGGCTGCCATGAATATCAGGGTATAAAAAGTGATCAAACCCAGGGAAAGCCTTGATACAAGTTCTATATCAGGGTCAACTGAAATAATAAGCCCTTCTTTTGCCAAAGCATAATTATCAGAAGCTATTTGCATGGAATCATGGAGAGATGCTTCCTCCTTTTTTGTATCAAAAAATGGGGGGTATAGAATCGTGTTATTTTTTGTTGAAACAAGTATTTCTATTTTTACTCCCCATCCCGGCAAAGGACTATCCTTCAGATACTGGTCTATATTTTTACTTATGACATCCTGCAGACGCACATGCCCTTCAAGGAGGGCTTGTGTATTTTCTGCATAAATATGTTCAATTTTTTTTATATACCGTTTTTTAAGATATTTTTCCGCTGAATCAATGGAGAGTATATAAAAAACAGGGGGTAACAGTACGCATAACACCGTTATTTTAAAGGAGAAATATCTCATTGTTTTATTTCCGCTAATATTTTTTTTGCCTCATCTGAACCATCAAAGTTGTTATTTATCCCCAGGGCTTTTTTTAGTTCTGCGGCAGCAAGTTTATTTTTTCCTTTTTTGTAATAAGCCATTCCAAGATGATATCGAACCACAGGGTTGTCAGGAAGTTTTTGTGAACTGTCAGATAATTCGGATATGGCATTGTTATATAGACCTTTTTTGTAGTAGATCCACCCCAGGGTATCCATGGTGTCAGGGTCTTCAGGGGAGTTCTCTTTTGCGGTTTTTGCAAATATCAGCGCTTCATTAATATTTTTATCATGACGGCTCAAAAGATATGCCAGATTGTTGGCGGCAGGGGCAAATTCGGGGTTAATAGCAAGGGCTGCTCTGTAGTGCTCCATTGAAAGCTCATATTTTTTTTGCAGGTCATAAATAATCCCCAAAAGCATATGAGCTTCTGTCTGTTTGGGATTATTTGCCAAAACAGTTTTGTATTGGGCTATGGCTTTATCTTCTTTTTTATCGTCGATATATATTTGAGCCAGGAAACAATAGGGCGGCATCAAATTGGAATTTTTTATTATAGCTTCCTTAAAAGCTTTTTCTGCACTTTTTTTATCTTTTTTGGCAAGGAAAATTTTTCCTTTTAAATTATAAAGAATAGCAGTTGCAGGGGATTTTTGAAGCTGATTAATTTTTTTGTCACAGATTTTAAGGGCGGCATCAAAATTTTTTTTTGCAGCGTATATCCCTGCTTTGCTGATAAATGCTTTCATATGTTCAGGATCTATTGACAATACTTTTTCAAAATTGGCCAGGGCAGAACTGTATTTTTTTAGCGAACTTTGCAAAAGTCCAAGCTGAAAATATGCAGCAGGGTTGGAGGGTGCAAGTTTTATCAGTTCTTCAAAAGCTGTCCTGGCCTCATTAATTTTTCGCTGGTCAATAAAAATTTGTCCAATTATATATTTTGCTTCATAATTTTTGGGGCTGATTTTAAGTATCTCCTTACACTTTTTTGCAGCTATCCCGAAGGAACGTTCCCTGCGAAAAATATCTGCAAGGAATAATCTCCCTTTAATATTTTGCGGGGATAACTCAACCGCTTTGATAAGGGTTGTTTTGGCCGCTTTTATTTCACCTTTCCCCAAATGCGCAATCCCTTTAAACAGGTATGCAGCAGGTGCCTTAGGATTTTCCTGGATAAGGAGATCGAGAACTTCAAGGGCGGCGTCAAAATTTTTTCTGGCAACAAAAACCTTCCCTTTTAACAGCCTTGCCGGGGGGAAATCAGACTTTTTATCGATCATTGCTGCAATCTGCTTTTCACACTCATCCAGATTTTTTGTTTTATAGTACAAATTCGCCACGGCATTCATTATTCTCAGATCATCCGGCCGAAGTTTTTTTGCCCTGTTGTACATTAAAAGAGCTGCCTCCTTCTTGCCAGCGGCACTGTAGTATCCTGCAGTCAGCATGAGCGGTTTTAGTTTATCAGGGGCTTGATTAATTGATTTTAAAAATTGAGCTTCAGCCTTCTCCGGATTCTTTTGTCTAATGTAAAGACAAGCAAGGGTAATATGCAGATCTTCATTATCAGGATATTTTTTTATTATTTTTTTAAGTTTTTCCTCAGCGCGTGCAGGTTGATTGGCGGCAGTATAAAGGCTCACCAGGGCAAGGTGGAGCTTCAGATTATCATTGTTAATTTTAAGTGCCTGCTTTAATATTTGTTCTGCTTCAGGAAAATTGCCCAGGCGAGCCATCACCTTTGCCAGCAACAGGTGTATCCGTGTATCCCTGGCATCTGAAGCCAATATTTTTTTTAGTACATTTTTTGCGCCATTGAGATCGTTTTTAAGTTCAAGGAGCCTTACCCGTAACAAAAGAGCCTCAATGTTATTCGGATCAATGGCAAGAATATTGTCAATTTTTTTTTTTGCTTTATCTGTTTTTTGACCGAAAACCATAAATGTGGCAACTTTTAACTGGGCATCGATATTGGAAGGATCTATTTCTGATGCCCTTGAATAAGCATTAAATGCTACCTGAATATTTCCTGCTTTTAAAGATGTTTCCCCAAGGAGTAAGTAGGCTTCAAGGTAATTGGGATCCTTTTGAACAGCATTTTTAAATTCTATTATGGCACTTTTATAATCTCCTTGCGCAAAATAGGCTTTCCCGCTTTTAAAATGTGCTGTTGTTTTTTCTTCATCAGAAGAGCAGGCAGCAAGGACTATAAATGAGAACAGGCTGACGAGAATTATTTTTGATAGATGATTCATTACAAACCTCCATTTCAGCGATTATACATTCATGATATTTTGCAGGGCTGGTCATGTTACCGGCCATTGGATGTGAAGAGTATAAGTCCATGGTTGAATTTAGAACCAGGCCCTGCTTTTTTTAACCTGACCTTAAAAGGTCTATACAAAGTATCTCCGATTCTAAGGTTCACTTGTAAAAAAAAGAATGGTGATTAGGATCGTGAATTTATTTCATCCCCAAGCCTTAGTCTATTTTTCAATTCCTGTCCTTGCCTTAACCCCTTTTTTGAAATAATGTTTGATCTCCTTCATCTCTGTAACAAGATCGGCCCTTTCAATTATCTCAGGCATTGCACCTCTTCCGGTAATTATAAGCTCAACATTGTCAGGCTTTAAATCTATAATTTGCAAAAGTGTGGTAACAGGAAAAAGCCCGCACATGACAGCCACATTACCCTCTTCGAGAATAACCATATCGTAATTTGCGGAGGACAATACTTCTTTCACCCTGATCAGCCCTTTTTTAGCTGCTTCAAAATCTTCCGGCATCGGTTTTCCCCTGACAAAACCTTTGTATCCGAACTGCTCTATGGTAATAAGGTCAGAAAATCTTTTTAATGCCTTGATTTCATTATAATCGCCTGATTTCATAAATTGGGCAATAAAAATTTTAAACCCGGCGCCCGCTCCCCTTAAAGCCAGTCCCAATGATGCTGTGGTTTTTCCTTTTCCATTTCCTGTGTAGACCTGAACATATCCTTTTTCTATCATTGTGAATCCTTTAAAATTATATGTGCTTTAACAAAATTGCTTAGGGGATTACTCCTGAATTTCTGTTATAAAAATTTGGGTTGCGGGCAGATAGGGGATAGCCCCTTAAAGAAATTCAGCTCATGTTAAATTAAAATTTGACACGATCTGAATTAATACCAACTCAGTTCAAAGATGTAAAGCCTGTTTGCAGAATCTGTTTTTTCCCATTAAAAAAATAATAGGCTGTTTCTACTTTTCTTGCAAAATTAAATAAAAAAATATAATGTTTAAAATTATTAATGAATTTCTAAAAAATTGGGAAGGGGCCCATGCTTTTTGGCATTTTTCTAAAAGCCGGAAATTGAATATTAAGGGCTCGCCCAAAAATAACTTAACATTTTAAGCGTCGATCCATCCTGCCTGACTGCGTTACGAAAACGTATGAATATCTTGATATTCCTACGCTTTCGCGCCTTGTCAGGCAGGCGCCTCAACACTTAAAATTGCCAATTTATTTTCAAGCGAACCCTAAATAGTTGCCTTCACCGTGCCCCTGTTTTTTTACCGATAAATGAAAATATTTTAAATTCTGAGGCATTATATATTATGACGCAAATGGAAGATGCAAACAATGGTAAGCTCACCGATGCCATGAAGCAGGTGGCTGCCTATGAAGGGGTTAATCCTGCAATAATTATGGCCAGAGTCGCAAAGGGCTATATTGTTATTCCGAAAAACAGATATCGTGAATTTACAGTTAGGGGTATTGGCAAAGGATTAAAAACAAAGGTAAATGCAAATATCGGGACATCTCCAAGCCATTTTAATATAGATGAGGAGCTTCTTAAGCTGGATGCTGCCATAAAAAGTGGTGCTGATGCCATTATGGATCTTTCCACAGGGGGCGATTTAAGCCGTATTCTATATAAAATTCTGGAGCAGTCATCTGTTATGGTGGGAACTGTTCCAATTTATAAATCAGCAAGTGTAGCTGTTTCCCAGGGAAAAAAGGCTGTTGACCTGTCTGAGGATGATATTTTTTCGGCCATTGAAGAACACGCAAAATCGGGTGTTGATTTTGTTACGGTTCATTGCGGAATAAATCGCAATACTTTAAGTGTGTTAAAAGCCAGTGACCGGCTCATGGGAATAGTATCCCGGGGGGGGAGTCTCATGGCCGAATGGATTAATAAAAATGGAAAAGAAAATCCCCTTTACGATAAATATGACCGGCTTATAGAAATTGCCCATGAATATGACATGACCCTGTCTCTGGGGGATGGTCTGAGGCCGGGTACCATATGCGATGCAGAAGATCGTGCTCAGGCCGTTGAACTTGTAACATTAGGGGGTTTGGCAAAAAGAGCCAGGAAAGCAGGGGTGCAGGTTATGATCGAAGGCCCAGGCCATGTGCCTTTAGGCAGAATTGCAGGGGATATGAAAATGCAAAAAAGACTTTGCGATGGAGCCCCTTATTATGTGTTAGGGCCCCTTCCCACAGATATAGCTCCGGGATTCGATCATATTGTCGGAGCAATAGGTGGTGCAATAGCTGCAGCCAATGGTGCAGATTTTCTCTGTTATGTTACACCTGCCGAGCATCTTTGCCTTCCCTCCCTGGATGACGTTCGGGAAGGGGTAGTCGCATCAAAAATTGCAGCTCATATTGGTGATATTGAAAAAGGAGTTATCGGCGCATTGGAACAAAACCAAAAAATGTCTGAAGCGCGCTGCAATTTTGACTGGGATACCATGTTCGATTCTGCCATTGCCCCTGATGTGGCAAAAAAAAAGAGGACAGGGAGCGAAGATCACAATAGAGACGTTTGTACAATGTGTGGAGATCTCTGTGCCATGAAGACGTATAAACGGGCTATTTCGGATATTTAGGGTTTTAGGATCGTGAATTTATTTCATCCCCAATCCTTAGGGCTCGCTCAAAAATAACTTAACATTTTAATCGTCGATCCATCCTGCCTGACTGCGTTACGAAAACGTATAAATATCTTGATATTCCTACGCTTTCGCGCCTTGTCAGGCAGGCGCCTCAACACTTAAAATTGCCAATTTATTTT
>DAOWMW010000249.1 GCA_030642865.1 Desulfobacteraceae bacterium | reverse complement strand
CTACAAAATTCCCGGGGCCACCATGAGGATGACCTGCTATGAAAAAAACCGGCGTAAAAGGGTTTTTCAGGATTCTTTTTTCAATATGTCCAGGGGAAAACCGGTTTATCTTTCATCCAATGAGATTCAACTTAATGTTAAAACCCTGCCGGACCTGAATCGCCCGGATAATTTCAGCGGTCTTACAGGGAAGTTTGAAATAAAAACAACCCTTGCTCCCACTAAAGTCAAGGCCAATGAATCAGCCACATTAACCATAACCGTTAAAGGGACAGGAAATGTAAGGCAGATACCTGATTTAAAAATTCCCGATGTCAAAGGACTTAAATTATATCAGGACAAATCCCAATTGAATATTAATAAGGGTGAATCTGCGATTTTAGGTGAAAAAATTATGAAATGGGCTATTGTTCCGGGAAAGGGGGGTGATTATAAAATACCTGTTATTGGCCTCTCTTTTTTTGATCCCGAACAAGAGTCCTACCGCAAACTTGAAACAGAGCCTTTTATCTTGACAGCTCTTGATATTTCCGAAGAAGATGGGGGCAAAATCAATCCGTTAATCGCGGAGGATGATACCAGAAGGGAAATAAAAAAGAAGGATAAGCAGGAAATATCCCGTATAGGGAAAGATATATTCCCTGTGCACACTTCAGCCGACCCGATTAAAGGGATAAAACAGCAAAAACTTTTCAATTATATATTTATATTTTTCATACTTGCCCCTCCTTTTATCTGCCTCCTCCTTTTCACCGGCAGAAAATTTTTTAAACATAATAACAAAAACAGACTATTTATACAGGCAAAGAATGCAAAAAAAGAGTTTATGAAAAAGGTTCAGGCCAGAGATATCCCCCTGGAAAAAATTCATGGGGCAGCCATCGATTATATGAATACCAGATTTCTGCTAAAAGGCGGATTGCTGACATCTGATGAAATCCATGATCTTTTAATTAATAAAGGTGTATCCGAAAATACAGCTTCCATGTTTAGAAAGACCTTTGCGTCCATGGAGTCCATAATCTTCATGGGTGAAAAAACAGATAATACAGATTTGATCAGGGATAAATTGATTCGGGTCATTAAAGCGGTGAACCAGGAGACAGAATGAGACTCTTTTTTATAATAGCATTTTTATTTTTTTTCCCGGTGAATCAGGCCTGTGCCCTTGATGCCGATGACAATCTTTTTTTTAAAGCAAACAGATTTTACTTTAATGGCGAGTTTGAAGCCGCTGTTACAACATACGAATCAATATTAAAAAATTATAAACCGGAATTATTTTTTAATTCCAGATCCTGCGGCGAGTTATTTTATAATATAGGAAATTGTTATTTTCGTTTAGAAAAAAATGGAGAAGCGGTTCTAAATTACGAAAGGGCACTCCTCTTTATCCCCAGGGATGCGGATTTAAAGTATAATAGAAAATATCTCCAGGATATTATTGCAGATGATATAATACAAAAGGAGAATATAATCAGCGATATTTTTGGAATTAAATTTTTTTCCAAAACAGAACTTGCCCTTTTGTTCTGTTCGATCAATTTCCTTTTGTTTTTATTTTTGTCCCTCCGATTTTTTTTAAAAAAGGAATGGACTTTTTATTTTGTTAATATTTTTTTAATATTCTGGATTGTTTCAGGGATTTTTTTTGGTGTAATGTTAAAAGAAACAGTCTTTGACAACAGGGCAGTTATACTGGAAAAGGAAGTTGATATTCTGGCAGGTCCCGATCAGAGAGATACCCTCCTTTTCAAAGTGCACGAAGGGACAATGGTGCGCCACGAAAGAAATGAATCAGGCTTTTCCCTTATACGTCTTCCTGATGGAAAGCGGGGCTGGCTAATTTCATCTGCAATTAAAGGCATAATATAGATCTTAAATCAAAATCTTTTTCTTAAAAAATATACCAGCAAACCATTAATAATATTTATGAATAAATTAACCATAGCAATTATTTCAGGGGGAGTCTCTTCGGAGCGGAATGTTTCCATAAAGAGCGGGAACCAGGTGAGCAAAGCCCTTGACAGAAAAAAATATAATGTTCTCCGGTATGATCCTAAAACCGATCTTGCAAAACTGGTGAATGATGCCCCAAAAATTGACGCGGCATTTATAGCATTGCACGGATCCTTTGGAGAGGATGGAACCATACAGGGGCTTTTGGATCTTCTTGAAATCCCCTATCAGGGCTCAGGAGTACTGGGAAGCGCCCTTGCCATAAACAAGACCGTTTCAAAGCAAATCTACCAGCAGGCCGGAATCCTCACCCCCGCCGTTATAATTCAACAGCATGATAGTTTAATGGATACAGACGGTTGTATCAAAAAGCTGGGACTCCCCCTTGTGGTAAAACCGGCCACTGGCGGTTCAAGTCTCGGAATGGGCCTGGCCCATTCCAGGGAGTTATTAATTAAAGCTGTTAAAACTGCATTTGAATATAATGATACCATACTAATCGAAGAATATATTAAAGGGACTGAACTGACCGTTGGTGTCATGGGAAATGATAATTTAACAGCTTTTCCTGTGGTTGAGATCATACCTGATGAAAAATTTAGTTTTTTTGATTATGAGGCAAAGTATTTAAAAGAAGCAACCATGGAAATCTGCCCCGCCCGAATTAAAGATGATTTTGCCCAAAAAGCCAAAAAAATTGCAAAAAAAGCACATAAAGCCCTTTTCTGCAGAGGATACAGCCGTACAGACATGATTTTGTACAATGAAAAAATATATGTCCTGGAAACAAACACAATCCCAGGGATGACCAGCACAAGCCTCCTCCCCATTGCAGCAGAAAAAGGAGGCCTCCCATTTGAAAAATTAGTTGAAAAGCTGCTGGAGCTTGGTATTGAATGGAAACAGGGGTTACATCTTAAAAATTAAATATCCATTTTTTAATTCGGTTTATCTCCCCTTTCAACCTTCTGTTTTT
>DAOWMW010000179.1 GCA_030642865.1 Desulfobacteraceae bacterium | reverse complement strand
ATGAAAAATACAATAAAGAGGAGGATAAAATTATGTGTAAACAGCTTTGTCCTGAAAACCTGCTTGAAAAAAATGATTCTGCAGTATAAGAATTGAAGTACAATTTGAATATTCAAGCTTGCCAAAATTTTTTCACCATACCCTTATTGCATCACGGGCAAACTCGCTTGTATCCATGCTGATTACCGGATTCCCCTCTTCGAAATATTGTTCTTTTTGCTGTATGAGGTACTCCCCATTGTCAAGACAAAAAACAAGGTTTTTTTAAGGTGCACTTTTGAGCTAAAAACAATTCTGAAAATTAAAAAAATAATAGTAATATGTTTTTGTTATAGTAAATTGGCATGGTGGTTTTTGATGGCTGCGAAGGATATTTTTTTTCAATAATATCAATATATTAAAAATATTGTTAACACATAAAAGAGGGTGAGATTTTATGATTTATAAAAATATAAAAGAGGTCTGCGGAAATGATACTTTAACAAACCGATATATTCGTAAAATTTTAAGCAACGTAGAGACGCAAAATCTTGCGTCTCTATTGGGTGAAATATTTTTTTTAAATTTATAAAAAATAGACTCCGGGTAAAAAAGCATGAATAAACTACTACTCGATTTTCTGGTCTGTCCGGCCTGCCTTCCTCTGGAATTCCCTTTAAAATTGTTTATTCGGGAGTCAAATGGGGATGATATAATATCCGGCCATCTTTATTGTAAAAAATGTGCCCAAAAATATTCGGTAGACAAAGGTATTGCTCTTTTGCTCCCTGATGCCAGGGCAGAGACAAGTTCAAGCCAGTACCGATATGAAGAAGAAAAGGTTGTATCCTCATATTTATGGGCCCATTATTCAGATCTGTTTTGTGACCATGATGCAAATGATGCTTATTCGGCGTGGTCTTCTCATTTTTTAAAAACAGGGGGAATCGCCCTTGATACTGGCTGCGCAGTTGGGAGGTTTACTTTTGAACTGGGTCAAAAAAGTAATTTTGTCATGGGTATTGACCGATCTTACACCTTTGTAAAGCTGGCCAGGGAATTGTTGAAAAAAGGATGTCTCGATTTTCCCCTTACCATGGAAGGAGACTTAACAGAAAAAAGGACCATTATCCTCCCTGATAAACTGAAAAACCAGAATGTCGAATTTCTGGTCGCAGATGCGCTTGCGCTGCCCTTTTCACAAAAAATATTTGCCATGGTTTCATCTCTTAATCTCCTTGACAAGGTCCCCAGGCCTCTTACCCATCTTTTGGAAATAAATCGTGTGGCCCATGGAGATAATGCCAGGTTTCTTTTATCAGATCCTTTTTCATGGTCCCTTGACAGTGCAAAAAAAGAAGACTGGCTTGGAGGGAAAAAAGAAGGACAATATCATGGAAAAGGTCTGGAAAATGTCTGCTCCATTCTAACAAAAAAAAATGGTCCTTTGCTGCCCCCATGGATTTTGCTTAAAAAAGGGGTGCAGCCATGGAAAATCAGGAACCACCAAAACCATTATGAAATGATAAGGAGCCAGTTTATTGTTGCATCACGCTGAAATATTACAAAACAGTTCTTTTTTTCCCGTAATAGACGGACATGTGGATCTCCTTTACCTTATGATGCAAAAATACAGCAAAATACCCTTTGCTGATCTGCCGGATAATCAGCTCTCCCTGGAAAACTTAAAGCAGGGGAATGTCCGTGTTATTATTTCTGCTTTTTATTGTGAAGATAGATTCAACGGTCCTGAAAAATCTGTTCCCCACCTTGAGTCTCTTTTTTATTATGCCAAAAAGAATCTTAAGGGTATAAAACGGGTTGTAACCGCAGACGATTTGAACAGAGCATTTTTCAGCCCCAGTCACCTGGGGAGTATATCTCTTCTTGAAAATGGAGATTCCCTTGTTGATATGACCCAGGAAGATATTGCAAAAACCGGTTTCGCTGCTGTGGGGCTGACCCATGCGGGGAAAAATCGTATAGCAGACGGTAATGGCGTAAAAAATCCCGGGGGATTAACCTGTGCCGGTCGCAGGCTGGTTAAACAGCTTGAGCGTCAGCAAATAATAATAGATACTGCTCACCTTGCAGAACCTGGCTTTTGGGAATTGATCGATCTTTTTAACGGCCCTGTCATAGCCTCCCATACCGGTTTTAAAAATTTTTGTGATCTTCCTAGAAATCTTTCCGGGGATCAGGTAAAGGTTCTGGTTGAAAGAGAGGGGATTACAGGAATAACCGTTAATCCTGAAATGCTTGCTGTGAATCAGAAATCAGGTATAGATGATCTTCTCTTCCAGATTGACTGGGCAGTTCAAAAATTCGGAACAAAGAACATAGGTATTGGTTCTGATTTTGGAGGATTTGACATTGAAAACAAAGGGATGGAGAATCCCGGGCTTTTTGGAAATCTTGCGGAAAAACTTATAAACAGGGGCTACTCTGAAGATGATGTAACAGGGATAATGGGGGGAAACTGGCACCGGTTTTATTTAAAAAATCTTCCATGATTTCAGGTACTCGATATGCCTGAAATTTAACAAAAAGTTTAAGATGGATATAAAAAAATTATCCCCTGTAGCTGTTACCATGCTTTTGCAGCATGCATGGCCTGGAAATATACAGAAATTGAAGAATGCCATTGATGCAACACAGAAGACGGGCACAAGAACAAGTAATTATGGGTAATTTATGGGTAATTTATAACATTCACGATCCTTATATTAAGGATTTTTGAGGCAACCAGCGGGAACTGTACAAAAACGGTAAAATTTTTTGAAATAAGTCTTCCTTCCCTTTTGAGTAAAATCAAAACATATGGGATTGAAGAATAATCAGAGTTCAGCTATGCTGAATTTGTATTATCGGGAAATGCTGCGGAGGTAATAAAATGCAAACCGGGAGCATAAAACAGAAAGCTTACAGGATATTAGACAATCTGCCTGACAAAGCCACATGGGACGATTTAATGTATCAAATCTATGTGCGCCAGGCAATAGAGGCAGGCATAAAAGAGAGTAAAGAAGGGCGTACCGTTGAGGTTAAAGAAGTACGCAAAAGATTTGGGCTGCTAAAATGAGAGTTCATTGGACAGAAAACGCTATTGGACACCTTGTCAACATTTACGAATATATTGCCATCAATTCTTCAACCTGTGACAAACGAATGGTTGACAGAATAACCCGCCGTTCTGAGCAAATTGCGGAACAGCCGTTTTCCGGAAGAAAGGTGCCGGAATATGATGCAGAAGATATCAGAGAGCTTATAGAAAAACCATATCGCATCATCTACCGTATAAAGCAGAATCAAATTGATGTTGTAGCTGTTATCCACGGAGCAACAATATTGCTGGATGAAGTGATCCCTGATAAGACAATTTAATATAAGATAAAACAATAACATGTTATTCACTCAATTTGGGATAATGAGAAGATGTGACTCACACTCAACACCCTTTTGGCTGGGTACGTTATTGGTCGCAGGAGTCAATACGCCTTCCTCCTTCTGGCCTCGTGCCCAATAAATCATTAAATTTATGTGTTAAATGCAAGTTACACCCCATTTAATTACTTTGACAATTTATATTGCATGCTGTCTGAAAGTGCCTGCCAGCTTGCTTCAATTATGTTTTCAGAGACACCTATGGTTGACCATATTTCCCGGGAATCCCTTGATTCGATTTGAACCCTCACCCTGGATGCTGTCCCCTTTGTACCCTCGATGACCCGGACCTTGAAATCGACCAGTCCCATCTCCTGAATTTGGGGGAAAAATTTAGTCAGTGCCTTTCTCATGGCATTATCCAGTGCGCTGACGGGACCATCCCCTTCTGCCGCAGTAATTTCATGGTCTTCCCCCACAGAAATTTTTATTGTGGCATGGGAAACGGACTTTTGGTCCCGGTCCTTTTCTGTTGTAACGCGGAATGATTCCAGCACAAAGGGAGCATCAAACTGGCCCGTGACTTTTTTGATCATAAGTTCCAAAGAGCCTTCTGCAGCGTCAAATTCATACCCCTGATCCTCCAGTTTCTTGAT
>DAOWMW010000198.1 GCA_030642865.1 Desulfobacteraceae bacterium | reverse complement strand
AAAGGTTATTACAAAAACCTTTATATGCAAAAAAAGATTCATCCCTGAAAAAAAATGCCTTGTTACTGACCCTTTTAATGGGATATTGCTAAAAGAGCCAGGGCTTGTTGTCCATGCAAAAATTCTTGATCATATGATTCCATGTCTTGGTTTTTCTTTCACAGAAAGATTTCATGTTAATATTATAAAAAACTCTCTGGATAATCTTGGGCTTAAAGCAGGGCCATGGGTAAAAATATTTAAACAGGCTCTTTTTAATAATGATCCTCCTGACTCGGAGATTAATATCCTTTTGAAAAATAATGGTCAAAAAAGATTTTTATTAAAAGACCTCACCGGCAAAATTGCACATATAACCAGGGGACAAAAAATTACATATATTTCAGATGTTATTTGCAGTGAATCCAACGTGAAAAAAATTGTTGACCTTGCAAAAAATTCTGACCAGCTTTTTATAGAAGCTGCTTTTCTTGAAAAAGATAAAGATATCGCTAAAAAAAAATATCATCTGACTGCAAGGCAGGCCGGGTGTATAGCTAATATGGCACGCGTAAAACAGTTTTCGGTTTTTCATTTTTCACCAAGGTACAGGGGAATGGAGCACCTTTTGTTCGGGGAGGCGCAAGGGGCATACGTCCAGGGGGATATTATAAAGTTTTAGGGTCTGGTTCTAATTTCAGACAGTCTTTGAGCATGGTTCCCAACAGACTAAAGTAGAACCAGCCACATCAAACAATATAAAAAGGATCTTTTTCAAGCCCCATTTCTTCCACTTCAACTGGAGTTCCTGCGTTAGAAAAAAATTCTCTGAGTTTACAGGCCAGTTCTTTAACCATTATATATTCCGAGTTAAAATGGCCAATATCAATTAGGCTAACGTTGGCGGCTTCTGCGTTTCTGGCATCATGGTATTTAAAGTCTCCACTTATATAGACTTCTGCTCCGGATTTTAAAAAATTATCCATTAAGCCGGCTCCACTCCCGGTGCATAGTGCTACTTTTTTTATGAAAAGGTCTGGTTTGCCGGCAAGTTTTATAGAATCAATCTTTAATTTTTTTTTCAACGCCAGGGCAAATAAAGATAGACTGGTTTTATTTGCCAGTTCTCCCACCCGCCCTATTCCCTGGACTGGTATGATTTCCTCCGGCGGTGATGTCAGGGGGTATACATCATACGCCATTGTTTCATAGGGATGGCTTTTGCTCACATGCATTATTACTTTTTTAAGGTCTTTTTTTTGTACAATAGTCTCTATTCTTGCTTCGTCCACATGGGATAACTTATCAGGAGTACCATAAAAAGGGTGGGCTAAAAAATCAGGCTTAAATGTCCCCTTGCCAGTATTTCTGAAGGAACAGCATCTATAATTTCCTATTTTTCCGGCCACAGCTTCAAGCTTTTGACCAAGAAGGGATTCTAATACAAAATTTTCATGGGTGCAGGGAACATATATCACCAGCTTACAAAATTGCGGTTCCAGCGATTCCCCTAACACTTTGATATTTTCAAGTCCTATTTTACATGCAAGCATGTCATTTAATCCACCAGATACACTATCCAGATTAGTATGCGCTGAATATATAGCTATTTTATGGAGGAGAGCCATTTCTATGATACCACCAGATGGGGTGGATATATCTATAGATTTCAGGGGGCTGAATATTAATGGGTGATGTGTAATTAAAATATCTATTTTTTTTACAAAAGCGGCTTTAACAATCTCGGGTAGGGGATCCAGCGCGATTCCTATTTTTTTTACAGCCCAGGTTGTATCTCCAACCTGCAGTCCTGAATTATCCCATTTTTCAGCTAATCCGGACGGGGCAATAGTTTCCATGGCCGATATAATATCAGCTACAGTTGTATTATTCATAATGAGCAGGCTTTTTCAAAAGAAAAAAGGCGTGGGTAAGACCACGCCTTTTTGGAAAAATATAGTTAGTTTATCGTAAGGATTATGCTAATTTGATTTTTTAAAAAAATGGGCCCACCTGGAATCGAACCAGGGACCTACCGGTTATGAGCCGGTGGCTCTGCCAGCTGAGCTATAGGCCCATAAGCATCAAATAAAATTATGTATATATGAACAGATAAAAAAAGTCAAGTATTATGGCCATCAAATTAAATAATCTCCTTGCTTTATCCTTGTGCTAAATTTT
Organism: Desulfobacteraceae bacterium; assembly: GCA_030642865.1. Lineage (GTDB taxonomy): Bacteria > Desulfobacterota > Desulfobacteria > Desulfobacterales > BuS5 > DAOWMW01. The sequence goes on along the minus strand of DAOWMW010000198.1, from coordinate 1,572 downwards.
AAAACAGGGTTATTATCTGACAATCTACAGGTGTTTCTATTTCTCAATAAAACTTTTTAATATTTTACTTCTTGTGGGGTGCCTTAATTTTCTTAAAGCTTTGGCTTCGATCTGCCTTATTCTTTCACGGGTTACTGAAAAATCCTGCCCTACTTCTTCCAATGTATGGTCAGCTTTTTCTCCGATTCCAAACCGCATTCTAAGTACTTTTTCTTCCCTTGGTGTTAATGTGGCAAGTACTTTTCTTGTTAACTCTGCAAGATTATGACTAACAGCAGCCTCTGAGGGTGGTACAAACTTTTTATCCTCTATAAAATCACCAAGATGGCTGTCATCCTCCTCCCCGATGGGTGTTTCCAGTGAAATAGGCTCCCTTGCTATTTTTAAAACTTTTCGTACTTTTTCCGGAGCTATTTCCATTTTTTCCGCTATTTCTTCAGGCTTTGGTTCACGCCCGTATTCTTGCACCAGATACCTGGATGTCCTTATAAATTTATTGATGGTTTCGATCATATGAACAGGAATTCTGATGGTGCGAGCCTGGTCTGCTATGGCTCGGGTAATAGCCTGACGTATCCACCATGTTGCATATGTGGAAAATTTATAACCCCGTTTGTATTCAAATTTGTCCACTGCTTTCATCAGGCCAATATTACCTTCCTGTATAAGGTCTAAAAACTGTAATCCTCTGTTTGTATATTTTTTGGCAATACTTACAACCAGTCGCAGGTTTGCTTTTGTGAGCTCAAGCTTGGCTTTTTTGGAAACAAGCCTCCATTTTTTCACCATTGATATTACTTCGTTTAAATTTTTTTGACTTATTTTGAGCAGATATTCTTTTTCAATGATCTGGTCATTAATCTGTTTTAGCTCTTCAAAAAGTTCGTCTGTTTTTTGTTGAGGAAGATCAAATTTTTTCTTAACAAGTTCCTCAAAGCTTGATTTTGAGCATAAAGATCCATGAATTTCCTTTGAAGAACACCTTGCAAGGGATGCACATTTGTCAAATCTGGCGTTCATGGTATTAAACCAGTTAAAGTCTTTTCTTATTTTTTTTTCAATCTTACTGGTAACGTTTCCTGCAAAACGCCACCTTTTAAGGATATCAAAAAGTTCGGTATTTTGATGGGTTATTATCTTTTTTAAACGATTTTTTTCTAGCTCATCAATGGAACCATCAAAAATTTCCCTCCGGAATTCGGTATTTTTTTTATGAATTCCATCGATTTTTTCAATCATGTCAAAAAATTTTTTTATCTGAGTATCTTCGTCAATATTAACATCGTCTTCAAAATTTTTTAAAACATATTTTGGTTTAAGTTCTCCAATTTTTATATCCCGTGCAAAGGTAAGAATATGTTCGACCCCATCCGATGTTTCCAGAAAAGCTTTTAATACTTTTTGATCGCCCATTTCTATTCTTTTGGCGATCTCCACCTCCCCTTCGCGGCTAAGGAGAGTTACAAGACCCATTTCCCGCAGGTACATCTTTACAGGGTCTGTTATGGAGCCATATTCTTGAACATTCAGGGGGACCTTGCCAGTAAGGGTTTTGCTGGGTTTTTTTTTTTT
>DAOWMW010000164.1 GCA_030642865.1 Desulfobacteraceae bacterium | reverse complement strand
GCCGTGCGGCATACACGGCGTAATGCTGTAACCGTTTCAATTGACAGGTTAGATTTTCATAATCCTGTTTTTGTTGGGAATCTTGTAATAATTAAAGCAAGCATCAATCTGGTTTGCAAAACCTCCATGGAAATTGGCGTTAGGGTAGAGGCAGAAGATTTGATGACCGGTGAAGTCAGTCGGACAGCTTCGGCATATTTGACTTTTGTTGCTCTGGGTAAAAATCACAGACCGGTGGAAGTATTACCCGTTATTTTTGAGTCTGATGATCAAAAGAGGCGGAATAGTGATGCCTCAAAAAGGCGGGCACAAAGAATTAGTGAAAAAAGAAGTTAATGGTATTATTAATAAATATAATCGTTACGGCACTTGATCAGGGCATTATATTTTTGTTAGGATAAAGCATTTTTAAAAAATTTTCCAACTTTCACTAGGGGGTGGAATCAACGAAAAAAGCAATTGTTCTATTTGGTTTTTGTTGATTTAGGTTTTTGTTTTGTTTTTTTTTTTTTTAAACAGATCTTATCTTTTCTTACAAAAGCACATAGATTGGGATTATGATACTCCTTGCAGTTTAATGGATTATACAGTGGGCATTCTGGATTTTTTTCAGACATAAAATAAATATTCCTCCGTTTTATTGCAGGCCTTCAGATAATTTTACTTTCAGGCAATACTCTATGGACTTTAGTATAAGGTAATTTGCAGGAAAACCGAGTTTGATTCCGTGCTGGAATTTAAAAATTTCCACAGATGCCTGACTAACTAATCATACCAAAAAAAATGATATTTTACAAGAAAATTATACTTTAACATTGACAATGGAGTGAATTTATTTATCTGATGATCCATAGATCTTAAGATAATGGTTTTATGAAGGCCAGAGGGAGGGATGAAGGAATATAAAAATACTCCGACGACCGATAATTGGGCTAAAATTTTTATCTTAGGATTCGATCGAAAATAAATTGGCAAATTTAAGTGTTGAGGCACCTGTCTGACAAGGCGTGAAAACGCAGGAATATCAAGATATTTATACGTTTTCGTAACGCAGTCAGGCAGGATGGATCGACGCTTAAAGTGCTAAGTTATTTTTGATCGAGTCCTAAGTGAATTGGAAAAGAATAAGCTCAATGATTATAATATAATGTTTGTGAGATTAATACCCCATCTCATCGGCAACAATATCCCTGTGATATCTGCTTCCGCCGTACATCAGCTGGAGGGATTTGGCCTGTTTATAATAATAATGGAGATTATATTCATCTGTAAAACCTGTTGCTCCATGGGCCTGAAGGGCGTTTTGTGTTACACGCTGGTAAGCATCTGCAGCCCAGGCCTTTGCCGAGGAAGCCTCTTTTCGGCAGGGCATGTTTTTACTTGTTTTCCATGCAGCTTTGTAAACAATGAATCTTGATGACTCAACATCTATGGCCATATCAGCACATTTGTGCTGAAGTGCCTGAAAAGCTCCCAGGGGTTTGCCGAACTGTTTTCTAGCTTTAAGGTATTCAACAGTAACATCAAGAGTCCTTTGCATACCTCCTATCATTTCCATGCACCGGCTTGAAAGGAACAGGGGGGTAAGTTTTTCAATAATTTCATCGGCACTCCCTTCCTTTCCGACTACGTTTTCCTCAGGAATTTTTACATTTTCGAGAATAATTTTATCATATTTTTCCACTGAAAATGTTGCAATGGGAGAAGATTTTACCCCGGACACTTTATTTTCCACCAGAAAAAGAGTAGCACTCCCAGAAGAATCTTCCCCGCGGCATATAAGGTAATCAGAGCCATCTGCGTAGGGAACAAACATTATGGTTCCGTTTAAAGTATAGGTCTTACCCTCTTTTTTTACTGTGACCAGGGTTTTTTCTTCAGTCAATTTTGTATCCATCTCTCCCGGGCCCATGGTTATTATAAAATCTCCATCTGCTATTGCCGGCAAAATCTGTTCCTTTATAGTCCTGGAAGCGGCAAGGGATAAAACAGATGCCCCAATAACAGAACTGACAAAAAATGGGCTTGGATATAATGCCCGGCCCATCTCTTCAAGTATTGGACAAAGATCGAGAAAACTTCCCCCTATGCCGTGGTATTTTTCATCAATGAGAAGAGCAAGCCATCCAAGATCGGCCATTTTCCCCCAGTTTTTTCTAAACAGATTTCTTCCCTCCAGGCTCTCCCTTAACTGGTCAAAGGACCATTCCTTGCTAAAAAAATCTCTTGCTGAATCCTGATACATTTTTTGTTCTTTTGTAATTTTAAAATCCATATTTGTCACCTTAAATTTTTCTAATTGTATACCTGCATAATATCTGACTTTATGCGGTAGCAAAGTTATGCACCGGTCGGGGTGTCGCCTGACCGGCTTTATCTTTGGTAAGAAGAATATAAACCGAGGAACCGGATGAGGGAAATCGTCACGTCCGGGTCTGTGGGGGGAGCGTCGGGTAACCGATGCTTCTACCTGGAAATATTTTTAATTTTTGTTCAGTGACTATTTGCCCATCATGGACTGATAAAAGCCCAGGCCACCTGGCTTACCAGCATGCGCATACTCTGTATGTTCATTTCTGTCATGGAAATATTTTTAAGAATACTCCTTGCAATTCCATTACATGATTTTGATTTAATAGTACCCGGTCAGGAAGTTATAAGAAAAAAATACGGAAAATTTAATTATTTTTCCCGATGGTGAGGAAAAAATCTTGAATTTCTGAGCGGGTACTATCCAGAAAATGATACTAATAATTTAGCAGGTTCAACTGCTTGTAATTATATTATAATAATTTACAATACGTCAAGATTGAACTTGCGAAAATTAATATTACAATCTATACTTTGTCAGGTAATTGCCGAAATTTAAAACCTGGCGCGGGGCCAGAGGGAGGGAAGAATAGATGAATAAATATCCAGGGCCTGCGATAAACAGCTTTTTAAATGATATAAAAAATAAAGAGGGAACAGATGCAGTTGCATTTTTACAGGAAAAAGCGTTCAAGCCTGCGGGGATAGTTTTTAAAACCATTGATAACTTTCCTTTTGACGATTATTCCTTTTTAAAAATGATGTTGGAGATTCCGTCAATACATCTTGAATTTACAAGATTTATTTTCGAAAATGCAAAAGTAAAAAGTGATCAGCTTTTTTACCTGGTACTCTTTATTTCCCTGGCCATTGAACATGGTAATATCCGGGTCGCCATCAATAAAGACTTTTTGAATTTTGAATACTGGCTTGCAAGTTACAGATCAGGCTTTGATTCGGATACTCCCCACGGGATTACAGATTTTTACGAAAGATTAAATAAAATTTTTGAAAATGGAATTGATGACCTGAAACGGACCATCTCTTCCAATAAAGATATTTTTGGTGAATATGAATCCAGAACGCCATTTTATCATTCACCTGATATGAGATATGTTTATACTCAACAAAAATATATTTATGAAAAAAGATTTTTATCTGCTCTCCGTACCAGGATTTTAACTCCTGTCGACTCACAACATCCTGATATCATTAATAAAGGTATTTGGCCACGGTTAAATTTTAATGCTGCTCAAAAAATAGCCCAGTCTGTTTCTGATGGTATTACCCCAGACAAGTCTGATTTTAAATTGAATAATGGACAAAAAAATGCCATTATTTCCTCCCTTTTGAACCGGTTTTCTCTTATCAGCGGGGGGCCTGGAACCGGCAAAACAACCACCGCAATAAATATTATTCGGGCAATTTTATTAAGCCTTCCTCCGAAAAAACGGGGAGAGGTATCCATGGTATTAGCAGCTCCCACCGGCCGTGCGGCAAACCGTATGTCGGAAAGTATTAATAACTCATTATTAAACCTGCCTTTTGTTTCGCAAAATAAAGAAGATATCGATGGTTTTATTGAATCAAATGGAATGACAATGCACCAGTTACTCGGTCTTGGTTATTCTTCTAAATTACCAGAATATGATATTAACAACAGGTTGTCCTATGACATTATACTGATTGATGAAGCATCCATGGTTGATCTTAAAATGATGACCTGGCTTTTGGAGGCTGCCCCTGCATATGCCAGGGTTATTATACTGGGGGACAAAGATCAGCTCCCATCCGTTGAAACAGGGGCATTGCTGGGGGATATGATCCCAAAAAAAGAGAGGAATATCCTTTCTGAAAATATTACTTTTTTAGACGAATCCCACAGGTTTAATTCAAAAACCGGAATTGGAAAACTTGCCACCGCGTTTAATGCAGGGGATCATGAACTTGCCATGGCGGCATTTGAAACAGAGAAGAACATAAGTTTACATTCTTCGGAAGATGATTTTAGTATTCTGGGAT